>NZ_LWER01000145.1:0-30867 GCF_001634775.1 Sulfitobacter sp. HI0027 | reverse complement strand
ATGAGGAATTGGAGCCGCATTTCGATTATTTTGAGAAGATCTGCGGCATTTGCGGCACGGCGGGCAACCTGCGGGGCGACATCCGTGAGGGAGGCAATCCCTTCGAGGGGGCGCGCAGCGACGAATACCCCAATCCGCCGATGCAGATGACCTTCTCGCAGGATCGGTTCGAAGCGTCCGCGCGTGAGCTTGGATTAAACCCATTCCCGTCACCTTCGGCGAATATGTCACGCGCCTATGTCAATCCGTTGGGGTTGCAGCTGGCGCCCTGCACCTATTGCGGTTTCTGCGAAAAACACGGCTGTGGCAACTATTCCAAATCTTCGCCGCAGACCACGATCATCCCGGTTCTGATGAAGCGGGAGAATTTCACCCTGCGCACTGATTCCGAAGTGCTCTCAGTCGAAAAGTCCCCCGACGGCTCCCGCACCACCGGGGTCACCTACGTCGATACCAGCGGCGAGGAATTTTTTCAGCCCGCCGAGGTTGTGGTGCTCTGTGCCTACCCGCTTGAGAACGCCCGGCTGATGCTCCTGTCCGACATCGGAACGCCCTATGATCCGCAGACTGGTGAAGGCGTGGTGGGCAAGAACTACTGCTATCAGGTGATGTCCGGCGCGACGGTCTTTTATGACGAGGAATATACCAACGGCTTTGTCGGCGCGGGCGCGCTCGGCATGGTGGTGGACGAATACAACGGCGACAATTTCGACCATTCCGGGCTGGGCTTCATCGGCGGCGGTTATATCGCCTGCTACACCACCAACGCGCGCCCGATCGAGAGCCATCCGGTGCCCGACGGCGTGCCGGGCTGGGGCAGCGAATGGAAACAGTCGGTTCGGGCCAATTTCCTCAAGACCGCGAGCGTCGGTGTCCACGGTGCCTCGATGGCGCACCGCAGCAATTACCTCGACCTCGATCCCACCTATACCGACCGGCATGGCAGGCCGCTTTTGCGCATGACTTATGATTTCACCATCAACGACCGCCGCCTGACCGCCCATATCACCCCCGTGGCCGAAGAGATCGCCCGAGGGATGGGAGGGCGGGAGGTCAACGTGGCCGAGCGCAAGGGGTCCTACGACTCGATGCCCTATCAGACCACCCACAACACAGGCGGCACGATCATGGGGACCGACCCACAGACCAGCGTCTGCAACCGCTATTGCCAAAGCTGGGATCTGCATAATCTCTTCGTCGCCGGGGCGGGGCTGTTTCCGCAGAACGCGGGCTATAACCCCACCGGCACCGTCGCAGCGCTGGCCTATTGGTCGGTGGCGGCAATCATCGATCAATATATGGCCGATCCCGGTCCGTTGGTGCAGGCATGAGACGGCTGGCGTTGATAACCGCCTTCTGCGGCGCAACCGTCGGGCCGGCGCAGGCCCAGGAACTCTCCTCCTCGGAAGTGGAGCGTGGCCGCTATCTGACGCAGGCCGGCGACTGCAAGGCCTGCCACACGGATATCGAGGACGACGGCATCCCCTTCGCCGGGGGGCGGGCGCTGTCGACACCCTTTGGCACGATCTATTCCTCAAACCTTACGCCCGACGATGAAACCGGGCTTGGCCGCTGGTCGCGCGAGGATTTCTATAACGCGTTGAACGAGGGGATCGACGACGAGGGCCGCCACCTCTACCCGGCGATGCCCTATCCCTATTTCACCCTGATGACCCGCGACCAGACCGACGCGATCTTTGCCTATTTGCAATCGCTCGAACCGGTGCATGTGGAAGAAGAGGAAAACGACCTGCCGTTCCCGCTCAGCATCCGCATGTCGGTAAGCGGCTGGAAGCTGTTGTTCTTCGAGGACGAGGAGTTCGTGACCGATCCAGACCGTTCCGAGGAATGGAAACGCGGGCGGTTCCTCGTCGACGGGCCGCTGCATTGTGGCGGCTGCCACACGGGCAAGAACCTGCTCGGCGCCAGCAAGGACGATGAATATCTGCGCGGTGGCACGTTGGAGAATTGGTTTGCGCCCAATATCCGGGGCGGAGAGAACGGCGGCATCGCCCATTGGGACGAAGATGACATCTTCGAATTCCTGAAATACGGACGCGCCAAACACACCGCCCCGATGCAGCGCATGGGTGAGGTTGTCTCGATCTCGACCCAGTTCCTCAAAGAAAAAGACCTGCGCGCCGTCGCCACCTATCTCAAAAGCCTTGATGATGATCTACACGAACCGGAAGAGGCGCCTGAAACAGCGCGGATGGAGGCCGGCAAAGGGCTCTACTTCGACAATTGTGCGGCCTGCCATGCCGCCGATGCGTCGGGCGTGCCCTATTTCTTCGCCCCGCTAAGCACTTCGAACAAGCTGCACGCTAAAGACCCCGCGACCGCGATCCGCATCATCCTCGGCGGTGCCCGGGCGCAGCCGACCGAAACGATTCCCAGCATGCTCGCGATGCCGCCCTTCGCTTGGAAACTTACCGATGCGCAGATCGCTGACTTGCTGACCTATTTGCGGAATACCGGGGACCGTCGGAGCGGCCCGGTTTCGGCTGAGGCCGTGGCCGAGATGCGCGAATATCTTAATGAGGAACATTAAGGGTTATCTACTTCAGGTTTGACGCTTGGCTTGTTTTTCTCAAGGGTGTCAATGGCCAAACCTTCTTGGCAAAGCATCGCGCGCACACGCCCCTCTTCGTGGATTGGAGAAAAATGCATTGCGTGAAGCCTCAATACAACGTCGAGTATGCTGGGCTTTAACAGCCAAGTTGCAGAGGCTCTGGTAAAAGGCGCTAAAACTCGAAACGCCGCTTGCCGAGGTTAGGAAGCGGTCAGATTGGGAGGTTCTAAATTGAAAGTTGCCGCGATTTTGGCGCTAGCTGTCCTGCCCTTGCAGGCTATGGCCCAACAGCATCCTGTATATGTCGCCGAATTTAATGGGTTCTATCTGGCTATAAGCTTTTCGACGCCTGATGAAGCTCCGGATTTCAGTCCTGCCGATAAGAAAGCAGCGGAAGTATGTCAGTCGGTCGGAAGGAGTGCCGAGCTGCAAAGGCGGGAAGAGGTCAGAGCGCATGGGTTCATACGTAAGCATCCGGCGTAGGCCACAGGTGGGTCATCGCTCGAGATCACGGTTCATTAAGATGAGCGCTTGCAGGTTTCCGATCCCAAGCGGAGTGAAGGCGATCACGCTATCGTCGCCGGGGCCGTGGACCCAGATCACACCATCTTCGGTTTCCATACCGATGGCGAGATCGAAGATCCGATCAACGGTTTCGCTCAGTTCGACAGCGACGCGGTTGATTGTCTTGACGGAATACACCTTGTTCAGCTGCATGGTTACGCTGCTTGTGGAAGGGATAGGGCTTTCCAGTTCCAAGGCAGAAGCTCATGGATGCGCGAGACGGGCATGTCGGGCAGCCGGGCGAGAACATCGGCGAGCCAGGCCTGTGGGTCGATGTCGTTCATTTTGGCGGTGACGATAAGGGTATACATGGCGGCCGCCCGCTCACCGCCGCGCTCGGACCCTGCAAAGAGCCACGACTTCCGACCCAGGGCAACGCCACGTAAGGCGCGTTCGGCCGCATTATTCGTCAGACAGATACGCCCGTCCTCGAGGAATGCCGTGAAGGCCTGCCAACGGCCACGCTTCTCAAACATGTAGTTGATCGCCTTGGCCACTTTGTTGTGCCTGGACAGTTTCGCGCGCTCTTCCTGCAGCCAGTCGTGGAGGCCGTTCACCAGGGGGAGGGACAGGTTCTGTCGGGCGGCGAGCCGGGCATCAGCATCCAGCCCATTGATTTCGCGCTCGATGTCGAAGATGGCATCGATCCGTTTTACCGCTTCCAGTGCGACCGGTGAGATCTGATGGGCAGGTTTGCCCTTGCGGACGTTGCCCGCGATATCGGCCAGTTCGAAGAACTTCCGGCGCGCATGCGACCAGCACAGCGCACTGGTCACGGGCCCCGCGTCTCGGTCCTCTCGATAGAGGTCGTTGTATCCCCCATAGGCGTCCGCTTGCAGCACCCCTTGCCATTCTGCCAGATGCTGATTGGGATTGGTTGCCGCGCGATCTCGGGAGAAGCGGAAGAACGCCGCCGGCGGCGCGCCACCATTCCAGGGGCGGTCATCACGGACATAGGTCCAGAGCCGGGCCTTTTTTGCACCGCCCCGCACCAGAAGCGGCACGGTGGTATCATCGCCATGCAGGCGGTGAGCGGCACGCACGTGGGCCTCGATCAGCGCATGGATCGGCTGCAGGGCGACAGTCGCGTGCCCGACCAGGTCTGCCAGGGTGGACAGGCTCAGCTCTACACCTTCACGGGCAAAGCGCTCGGCCTGCCGGTTCAACGGCTGGTGCTGACCATATTTCTCGAAGATTAGCATTGCGATCAGGCTGGGCCCGGCCCATCCGCGCGGAATCGCATGGAACGGCGCCGGCGGCTGGCTGATCTTCTCGCAGGCCCGGCAAGTGAACTTCTCGCGCACGGTCTGGATCACCTTCCACTGACGCGGGATCACCTCCAGCGTCTCGGTGATGTCCTCGCCCATCTTCACGATCCGGTCCGAGCCACAGCAGGTGCAGGCGGCCGGTGCTTCGACGACAACCCGTTCGCGCGGCAGGTGATCGGGGAACGGCTTGCGCACCGGATGGCGGCGCGTGAAGGCGCGCACCGTGCTGGCTTTCTCGCTTGCTTGATCTGCGGCCAAGGCATCCTCGGTGGCCGCCGCTTCCATCTCTTCAAGCTGCAGTTCCAGTTGATCGATCAGCCGGGCGCGTCGTTCTGACGAGATACCGTATTTGTCACGGCGCAGTTTGGCGATCTCGAGCTTGAGCTCTTGGATCATCGCCTCGGAGCAGGAGACAACCGCGCGGGCCTGCGCCAGCTCGCTTTCCGCCACATCTGCACGGGCCTCTGCGGCGGCCAGGGCAGCGCGTAATTTGGCGAGTTCGGAGGCGGCATCAGACATGACCAATATTTACCAGCCGAAGCCGCGAAGCACCAATAAAAACAGGCTACCTGGCGCAAATTAACCAGCCTTTGCAGGCCGTTGTGTCCAGCGTGGGTTACGCCAGTCGATGCCCTCCAGAAGATAACCCAACTGCGCCGCCGAGACCTGCACCGCTTCGCCCGACCGGCTTACCGGCCAGATAAACTTACCTGCCTCCAAGCGCTTCAAATAGAGCGACATGCCCACGCCATCATGCCACAGGATCTTGACCAGATCGCCTTTACGCCCCCGGAAGCAAAATATCTCACCCGCATGGGGATCACGGCCAAGCCCTTCCTGCACCTGTAGCGCCAGCGTGTTCATGCCCCGCCGCATATCGGTGACGCCGCCTGCGATCCAGACCTTCACGCCCGCCGGAAACGCAATCATTGCCCGTCCACCACTGTCAGAATCCGGGCAAGCGCTTCGGGCTCCACGCCGATGGGGAGGATGAGTCGACGCCCATTCGGAAGAGCCACCTCAATCCGGCAGTCCGGAGGTGGACTGGCATCGATCGGATTTGCCTGCGACGTGGAAACTTCCTTCGGCACAGTCACCGGCGCAAACGATACAGAGCCAGAAGACCCAAGCTCACCAGTTCGATACTGCCGCCGCCAAGTGGTCAGAAGCGACCGGCAAATGCCGTGCCGCCGAGCTGTGGCTGTCACCTGACGGTGGCCAATAAAGCTCTCCTCTACAATACGCAGCTTGTCATCATCCGACCAATACCGGCGGCGTTCACCATCGGCAGCAGACAGAACTTCGATTTGAGGGCGATTGATAAAGTCGGACATAAGGTCGGACTTACCATCAGATCGAGCCTGAGATCAGACGGCCGTCGCCGGAGGTTTACGTTCATACTATATTACCTTTGTCTTTGATAGGCGATTAGTCCCAATCAGGAAACCTCAGCTAACGTCGTTTGGTCGACCAAAGCGGTGCCGCGCCTTGTGGTGTCGAATCAGCGCGTTTAATTTTCGTCCGCTATCAGCTTGCAAAGAAATTTCGCGCTGGCATTCGCCTCAACGCCGCGTTGGCGAAGGTTCCGAAGGCCGGCGGCAGCGATCTTTGGCTCGCGGGTCCTGCGGATCGCCTGGGAACTCGCCGCCGATCCAGATGCCATAAAAATTCGCTCCGGATTGATGGCGAGCCCTGTTGCCGCGGTTGTTTTCGATCAAGGCGACGATGTGCTTGGGCGAGCGGTCCCCGAAGTGCTTGCGCGCTCTCGTCGTGACACCACATTGCTCGTCCGAACTGGATACATGATGAGATCGTCTCAGTCCGGAGCAAGGTTAGAAAGCGCCGTCGAACACAACCTTCACGATCGCGTGAGACTACTAACAATTCTATCGGGTCTTTTCATGAACCTGCCAAAGCGATTTGCCACCATTTTCCGCAGGTCACGCTAATTTCCATTTACGCAAGTGGACGCTGACGTAGTTCAAGAAGCAGTTCACTGGCTTGTCGGATGAAATCGTGTTTTTCTTTATCGTCTTTTAGGTGTTGGGTCTCTCTAAGGAGCGTTTCAGATTTCCTTTGAAGCACCAATAATTTCTGATGTTCAGCTTCTGAAGCTCTGCTTCGCGCGATTTCACCTGACCGCTCCGTCATTGCTTCTTCCAGCTCATGAGCTTTCTCTTCAAATTGGTTCGGTTCCATTGGTGTCTCCTTGTTTATGTTGTGATGGGTATATGTCTCGCTATGGCACCCGTCGTATGGAATGTAGATTCCGACATTGACTCTCGGAAATGGCGTGAACCTGGCAGTAAGGAGAAACCTCGCGCCAGATTCACAAGCTATCGTCCGCTTTGGGGTCACCTGGGACGTTTTCTTTTAGGATATCCGAAATCTCGGCCACCAGTTCGGCGCGGGTGCTGTTCGGGCTTTCGTGCTGTTCCGTTTCAAGCCGGGTCAGAACCTGCTTCAGCCAGCCTTTCCGTCCGCTAGCCGAATAGCCTTCATCCGCCAGTACGTCCATAATTTCATTGCGGGTCAAATTTTTTCCGATTTCGGGCAGAAGCACTTCACCGGGCGCTGGCTTTTCGGGGTCGGTCATCTCAGCCTCCTATTTTCTGAAACGTCACCGCAGCGTGAACAGCAACGCGATCCCTCCAATATAGATAGTCATAACGGCGTAGGAATCGAGTCCGACGCCGAACAGAGCCGGATCGCGCCGCTCGATCAGGCCAATCACATAGACCGCAGTGACCACAATGCCTGTCAGTCCGGCGACGATAGAGAACATTCCAACCTCGTTCAGAACTGCCCCGCCCGGATAGAATAGATCAACCAAGAATATCACGCCAATGTCGAACAAATTGGTGCCGAAAATGTCCGAGACTGCCATGACATGACGTCCCAGCTTGACCGCAGCGAGAACGGTGCTGATTTCGGGTAGAGATGTCGAGATCGCGATAAATACCGCGCCGAAAAAGCTGTCGCCCAGCCCTGTGCGTTCTGCCAGTGCCTCGCCGCTGGTGGAGAGAAAATATCCCATGATCAGAATTACCAGAGCTACTGCCGCCGTTGCACCCAACAGTTGCGGGCGTGAGAGATTCTCAGTCGGGTCATCCACGTTGATGTCCGGCGAAGGCGGTTCGCCTATAACTTCCCAACCGGGTTTGTCCTGTGCACGGGCGACCATACGTACGGCATAGACGAAGAGCGCAGCAATGCCCCATGTCCAGAGGCCTGCCCCAGCGAAGGGGATATCGCCTACGCCGATGCCGGTGATCGTCACAGCAATGAGAATGATGCCCAGCACACCCTGCAGGAGTACGATGGGATCGGGCACGGTGGCAGTTAGAGCGTTGCGACGGATTGCCATGTCAGCCAGAGCGAGTACGGTGACTTGCATTGTGAAGCCGCCCAACAAGTTGTTGACCGCCAACGCAGCATTGCCGCCAATCGCTGCCGTGCCCGTCACGGCAATTTCGGGTAGCGAGGTGATCCCGCCCAGCAGGACTACCCCCAGCACTGCCTGCCCAACACCGAATTCACGCGAGATACCATCGGCATAGCGTGACAGGCGCATACCCGCGAGCCAGACGGACCCAGCTGCGACACAGAAGATCGCGATTAGAATAACAATAGACAGATCATCAAATGGAACCATAGCGCTACCTAATGAACCGATCCCAAGTGCCATAGGTGCTCCTGATTGTGCCACGAGGAATGCTGAGAGCGATCAGCGCAATGCCGACGAAGGCGGAAAACAACAGGGCACCCCAGCTTGCTCCGACGACCAAAGGCGCAAAAAGCAGGACTATTCCCATCAGTGCGTTCAGAAAACGTCCCAGCCGAGCCACTGGCGCGAGTGCGGCCACGGTCACGGTGATGACCAGCGCGCCCACGACGTGGTTCGTAGCGGCAGTCCCGCTGTCCCATCCGTAAACCAGTGGCGACAGCATTAGCACGAGGCCGAGCGCGAGTGATGCCATAAGCGTCCAAGGAAAGGTCATTCCGCCTGAAACCATGTCCTTTATGATCACTTGGGGGCTGCGTTCGAAATCGTCCAGCGGATGGTCATCGGGACCTTCGTCGGTGTCGCCTGTAAAAAACACGAGCAACCAAGGCTGACCTGCCCGGTGACGCCGTCGCAGGAACTGGTAGGTCGCGACCAGTTCGTCAAGCGAATAGGGGATCTGCCAGACCATTGCGGCGGCAGCAATCAGAGCCAGTGTTGAGTAGGTACCGATTACAATAGGCTGGATCACGATGAAAAAGATCGACACTGCGCCGAGCGGCACGATCATGATCCCGAAAAGTACTACGAGCCATGGCATCGTGCGCCACCGCCTCGCTGAGCCTATGGCACCAACGATGATCTCCAATGCATAGGTCAGCGCACCTATACCGGCGTCTGGCACTGGCCAAGCTTCGGAAACGGATGAGGTGATGATCTGTTCGGTTCCGTTCTTCCCTTCCAAGGTGCCGCTAAAAAACGGTTCCCAAACGCCGCCAATGGTTTCGAGTTGATAGGCCGTGAGATAACGGGAGACGAGAAGACCCACGACCGCCAACATGATGACCGGAAGGCGTTGGAACCAATCAGATGGAGAGTAATTCCAGCCCTTGGGAATTGTCGGCCCAGTTTGTGCGGCCACCGGCGAAACCCCCGGCGTCGGCAACAAGCATAGCGCGAAGGCCACGGCGAGCATACCGACGAGGGTGTCATTCAGGTAAGCCGCGCCATTGTCTGTCCAGAAGACTAGCGGCGCGAACATGATCCAACAGCCCAGAACTGCGGCGCCAAACCGTGCCCAAGGCATCTGCCAAGACAGTGATAGCATACCAAAGACAAACAGGAGCAGCCCAGAGATTACGTCGCTAACGATCATACCGGGATCCTGTACGCCCAACAAAGGCGGGGAGGTCAGCAACCACAGGCCAAGGCCCGCGTTGGCCCAGCCGTTCCATAGGTTGGCACGGTGCTGTTCGCGATATTCCGTCTCGTGTTGCACGCGCAACGCTTCAGGATCATCTACCCGTTTGTCTGCCGCTTCAAGCCAGGGCGGCGGCGTGATGCCGTTGGCGCGGTACCAACCCAAAGGATTATCCTTCAGTGCCTTGATCAGCATCGGCAGCCGGTCCATGATGCGTCGCTCCGGTTCCCAGTCCAGCAGGTGGCGCGCCTTCGAGATGTCGAGCGCGTATTGATCGCTTGCCATGTCGATCATGAAAGGACGGATAAAGGGCTTTTCTCCTTGATCAAGAGTATCGGGCACCACCGGCTCGGATTCTGTTTCGAGCCTGGCGCCCAACTTGGCCATCGAGGAAGGCAGGACAAACGTTCTCCAACTCTCCTCGCCATGGATCAACGCCCCGATGCGGTCTTGGAGCGCGTCGTAGCTCACCGTATCTGGCTCACCCGCGAGAATTACCTCCCCGGCTTGCAACTCTTTGCGGCTGTTTACCACGCAAACGAAAAGTTCCAACATGTCATCGAGATGAATAAATGCCTGTCCAGCTTCGGTGTTGCCGGAATATAGATGCGCCTTAAAGGTACGCTCATAGATTCGGGCAATCTGGTGGCTCAACGTGGGCACCGCAGTCTCATCGTCATAAAGTCCGGCCAGATGCAGGAAAACAGTGGGTATATCGCCTGCTTCTTCTCGAATAATCTCTTCAGTGCGGGCCTTCGACTGCGGATAAGCCCAACGGGGTGCCAGCGGCGTATCCTCGGTAATACGTTCACCCGGACGTCCCGCTCGATGGACAAGCATGGTTCCCGAATAGACGAATTGTTCGACCTCGATATCCTGCAAAGCGCGCAGGAAGTTGCGTGTGCCTTCCTCGTTCACCGCTTCGTATTGAGGTCGATCCTCGCCGCTGAAATCGAAATAGGCTGCCAGATGGATGACTGATGCAATAGGTTCGCTAGCGGTTGCCTCGTGCAATCTCTCTATGGCCCGCGCAGTCGATTCCGGATCGGTAATATCGCAGCCAATTAATCCTTCTCGCCCTTCGCAGTTCGCTGGAAGGTCGAGGCCGATAACTCGATGCTTCCGCGCAAGAATCTTGCTAAGTTTACTGCCGATGTTGCCTGCTGCGCCGGTAACAACTACAACTGGTTTGTTCCCTGTCATGCTTCCGAGTTCCCCCTGCTGCGTATTCTATCAACTCCCCACACCACAATATGATCCAGCGAAACACTCCCAGTCACGCAAGCGCCGAGAGAGGAGCGTTGAGGCCTTACTCCGCAGTATCACTCCATCGGCGGGAAACGCCGGGATGAGGAAAATAAGCGCAGGGATGGACAGAGGCCTGCGGTGGCACGGTGCGATAATTCGAGGCTTGGGTTATGGCTTGATGAAATTCGGCTGATTATGCCACTGGCACCGGAGTAAAGGCACGACAGCGAGCGGCTTGATCAGTTCAACTGGAAAATGCCCGTCATTCGGCGTGAACCTTTTCTCCCTCAGGCGTAATCAGATACCATTCACCGCCAAAGGATTCGACATCCTGTCCCTGCGGCGCATCTGCATCTTCATCGCGGGTAAAGTAATAGAGGGGCCATCCGTGATAGGTCACAACCTTCTGCCCATCGTAGTCCATTGTCCCAAGCATTTTTCCCTGACACCGTCCCCGGCTTGGGGCATGTCCGCTGCCCCCACTAACGGCCACGCATTCAAACATTCTGGGGTTATGTAGGAAATTTCTGCCACTTTGCCATCCGCAGCTCGGGTGTCGGCAGTGAAAAGATAGGCTGCTCGCCCGACTTCAGCCGCGAGAAATTCACCCTGTTTATCGCTTTCGACGACTTAAATCGATGCCGCATCCTGAGCGGCGGCAGGGGCTGGGATAACGCTGGAGCGGCGATGAAGAGTGTATGCATGGAAGCCTAACTTTCGGCCTATGACTGAAATAGCCCGCTCGTCAGAAACGAGCGGGCTGATGGATTATCGCTGAAGTGAGTTGTCGAGGCGATTATAGTCGAGACGCTCGGCGTCGCGGACATCATCTTCGGTATAGGGCATGTCGTAGTTGGGGCTGCCAGCATTCCAGCCGGAATCATAACCATAGTAAGGATAAGCCCGATATCCTGGTCCATATTCGGACCGAGGTTGAACAACCACGGCAGCGACCTGATTGTCGCGCAGAATCAGGTCGCTGACATATCCGTAATCGTTATAGCCATCATCATTCTGAAGCCGAGCATAGTCCCCAATCAATTCAGAGGCTCGCCACGCGCGTGGGATAGGCTCATCATCTACACCTTCGACGATGTCGGAGTCGACTGCACCGTTCTGAATGGGTTCGTCGTTCCAGAAGCCGTAATCGCCAACGGTATCTTCCGTAATCGGAACCACGATCTGGCCATTCGACATGTCCACTCTGTTGAGGGGAATGCTGACATGGGTATCACCGATATCCCAGAAGCCACCGACTTCCGCAACGATAGAACGAACCTGCCCATCCGAACCGATGAGGATATCTTCTACGTCGCCGATCTCGTCACCGGTTTGTCCGTACACTTCCCTGTCGATTAGGTCTCGGGCACTTACACCGTTTGAATAGAGGTCATCGTAACGCCAGTCTCCAAGCGCAACGACCGGCGCGTCCTCAAGAGCGCTCTGCTGAGCCAAGAGCGGCTCTGCCAGAACTAATGCTGTAACCGTCAAAATCGTTGAATTCTTCCATGTCATGTCATTACTCCTTTGCCGCATTGCAGTTATTGCAGGCTGAGAACTCGACTGAGATGCTCTTGCCAGTGGAGGGCAATGCACTGACGCCACAGGCTGGCCTGCATTGCTACTTTGGACAAACGCTATGAGGCTGTATCAAGTTCCGTCACTCTCCGCCTCGAAGGTTTTGATCGAAGCCGGGTGAATCGAAAATGTGCCTACTAATGCCCAGTGATTGCGTGCTGTCTGACCGATCGGCGGTTTTCTGCTAAATGCAACGTACGACTTCGCACGGGCGCGGTAGAATAAAATTTAGCACGCTAAAACTGGCGTTAGGGTGTCTACATCTTTTGCGAAAATCGTTTTATTTTGAATCGAAGTACGGATATGTCATGGTGGAATTTAATAAAGAATATCAGTAGATATAAGCGGCACGAAAGTTATCAAATAGCCAGAGTAGCAGCGGCGCGCAGCATTTCGACGAAGACGGCGAGTCGGCTGAACGCCATAGCACACAGGCGCCGACAGTTTAGCGCGTCAGGCTACGAGGACAATCTAGCTGAGTTTATTGCTTCCTTTTTGTAAGAATCTCTGCCTGACGCTGTGCGCCGATGTGGCGGGACAGGTCTGTATCATAATTGATGACGGCGTCGGAGTTGAAATAAACCTGCCATTAGGCGGTGATATGAAGGGTACTACAACCCATCTGGAAGTGATATTATGAGAAAAATCAGGGTTCTACTAGCGGAAAAAGACGATCTGGTCACTACAGACTTGGCTGTTGAATTAGAGAATTCGGGGCTAACGGTTTCGGCGATGACCAGTTCTTGTGTCAGCGCTTTAAGAGTGATCGACGAAAATTCTCTGGATTTTGCCTTGTTGAATGTCGAACTGCAGGATGGCGCCAGCTATCCAGTTGCAAAACGGCTCAAAGCGCTTGGAATTCCGTTCGTTTTCTTCACCAGTTTTGAGAAATCTGAAATCGACCTGGAATTTCACGACGTTCCACGCTTGGCAAAGCCGCAGGATTCCAGATTTGTTGCCGATTTTGTTGCAGGGCTCCTGAACTCATTGGCCCAGTCTCCGGCCCATTCCGCAAAAACGAAAAGAAGCGAGCACTGGCGTCTAAATCCCAGCTCATGACCTTTCCGATTTGGTCAGATCAGACCCGATTAGACGCGCATATTCTGCTTCCGGCTTGCCGTAAGAATCCTGCGCTTCGGCTTCCAAGCCTTCACGATCAAGAATTATGATCTGCCCGCGATTGGCCCGAATTAGTCCCTTGCCCTCAAGCATATGAGTGCCCACGGTCACACCCGCGCGTCGCACGCCCAGCATAATCGACAGAAATTCGTGGGTCAGATCCATCTCGTTGCCGCTGATCCGATCATGACACATCAGCAGCCACCGTGCGAGCCGCTCTTCCAGTTTGGCCTGCCCGTTCGACAGTGCGGTTTGCGAAGTCTGCGTCATCATCGCCTGCACGTATCGCAACAGATGGCGTTGAAATGATGGGCTTTGCTCCATCAGATCCTGAAGCCTGTCGGGTTCGATCACCAGGCCTTCCCCGGCGACCTGCATGAATGTCTCATTGGAGGTATATCCAGTTTGCAGTATCGCTGCGGTTCCCGACATACCTTCATAGCCGAACAACCCCGTTTCGATGCGACGACCATTGTTGCTAAAGGTCACCGTCGATCCCACGCCAGATTTCGGAAAATAAACCAATTCGATAGGCACTTCGGGTACTTCCAACGTCATGCCGATATCCATTTTCACTGGCCTCAGGTGCGGCTCGACCAACGCGCGATCCGCCGCGGACAGAGTGGAAATAAGATTGGACTGGCCAATTGGACAGGAAAAAGCTTTGGGCATTGAGCACTCTCGCGTTTAGGGGCAAGAGCACTGCGTGCGACGTCTCTCAACCGACGCCGCCCTTAACGAATAGCACCAGTGCTTAACGCTACCACTTATCATTCAATTTGTAGAGAACGACTTTGCAAAGCGTACATTTTAAATCAGCTTCGACAGGAATAGTCGTGGTGATGCTCACGTTGCAGTTCTGGGAAACTAATGGCACACGAAACTCGGTAAAACTGCAGGGGCGAGCACCACCATCCAAGATAATAATAGCAGAAAGCTGTTCGGCCATACTGGATGCGCTTTCGTACTTCCATACTTTGGCCTACGGCAGAACGCACCCCCGCGGTTTGATCATCCGCTACCGTTCTGAGCTCGCGATACTGTTTTTTTGTCGCTCATGGAGATATTCGGTGACCCCTTTCGGTGTGATGCCGAGATCGGCGAATCCCGGCAACGCTCCCGACGCCACATTGTCGATCTGCATCAGCGCGACCTGCGCGCGGGTCAACGGCGCACCAGGCAGCCGCTCGGCGATGTTGGCGAGGCGCTTCCAAATAACGAACGGGACCGGAACGGGTAGGGTTCGTAGTCCCGACGCACGGGCCATCGTTTCCACCAGTTCGCGGTAGGTTAACGTGTCTGCACCTGCCAACTCGTAGCACGGCGCACCGGTCTCGGCCTCAAGCAGTTTTCCGATTGCCCGGGCGACATCCTCTGCCCAGGCTGGTTGGAGCCGCACGTCGCCCGCCCCGAACAGGGGATAGACCGGCGACCGCGCCACAGCCCGTATCGTTCCAAGCAGGGCATCGCCGTCACCGAACATGACCGCAGGACGAATGATCGTTGCCTCCGGCAACGCCGACCGCACAGTGGTCTCACCATGACCGCGGGCACGAATATAGCTGTTTTTGGCATCGGGGTTCGAGCCGATCCCGGACAATTGGACGAACCTGAGTACTCCGGCCCGGTTTGCCAGCGATGCGAGCCGTGCTGCGGCCTCTACATGCGCAGCGTGATAGGTTAGACTGCCCTTTTCGACGTAGAGGCTGGTGGCATTGACCACACCATCGGCACCGTTCAGCGCGGCCGAAAGCGTCTCGGGCTCGAACAGGTCGGCGCGTACCGCCTCGGCCCGGGGGCTATCTAATAGGTCTGGCTCGCGGGCCGGATGACGCGCAGCTATCCGAACCCGGTGGCCCACCGCTAACAGATGCCGGACCACACGTCTGCCAAGAAAGCCGGTGCCGCCGAAGACCGTGAAGAGCTTGCGTTCATGCATTGGCGAACCCTCTATCGGCATTTCGGGTTGAAAGCGTGCTCAAGAACTTTGGCGAAAACCAGCCGGTCGAAAGCGTGTCGCGCATGGGTCAAACCCGGTAATGGCGCGAAAAGTTCCTTCTCGGCAAAGTTATTCACTGACCAGAGAATTCATGAAGCAGCATTTGCCAAGTTGTTCGGTAGGGCTGACCAGATTATTCCAACAACGTGTGCATTCCACGAGTGTGCCGCGCCTCCACGCTGCAGTCAAAAGAAGTCACCAGATGGATGACGGAAGTGACACGGTCGCTGCCAATGGTGTCAGGCGCCTTGGCCATAATTTTGTTGCGCTACGGGCAGTTTCCCAAGATCAGATCAGCGATAACCGGAAGATGGTCGGAAGCGAGCCGAGCCGCATGATCTGTCTGACAGCGGTGCAGTATCGACTTCGGGCGGCAATATATGCGGTCCAGCGGGAAAATGGGCCGATACGCAGGGAACGTCTTCATGTGGCTGTGTCCAGGGAATTGTCTGTCCAATATCCGCCGCACCGCACCTCCGGCAATCCAATCGTTCAGATCGCCCATGAGCACCGAACACTCATCACTCTTCCGGACGATCTGCACTAGCTTTTGGGCTTGTTGGCGTCTTTCACGGAAACTCAAACCAAGATGTGCTGCCACAACGTGCAGAGAGCCATAGGGTGTATCCACCACTGTTTCGATCGCCACGCGCGGCTCACGCCGCTTGTAGGAAATGTCATGGTAGCGCGCCGCTGCCATCGGCCAGCAACTTATTACCGCATGGCCATAGTCGCCGTCCGGGGCGCGGATCAGACGGGTTGCATGGCTGTTGCCGCCAAGTTCCTTGTTTAGAAAATCAAACGCATCGGGTGTGGACGATGTCCGGCGACGCGAATCAATTTCCTGCAGCGCAATGATGTGCGGCTGATGGCTTTGGACCAAATCCACCACGCGCCGCAGATCACGGCGACGGTCCGGGCCTATGCCACCATGAATGTTCCATGTCATGACGCGGATGGTTGGTGAGAGGGCATTATCCATACGCCTGTTCACTCCCGGCGTTTCGGCCAGCCGAACGCGCGGACCGGACCAAACCAAGATGCTCTTTGTGGATCGAAAGCTGCGCGTGGGGCGTTAAGTTGCCATAGCGCGAAAAGGAAATCCTCATTTGGCAGCCGACGTCCGCCCCCAAAAACAGGACCGGAAACCAGCGTACAAAAGGCGCCGTTGGCTTGGCTATATTATCGCCGTCGTCGTGGCGACGCTGGCGCTTTACCTGCTCTATCGGACATTGTCCCGGTACGATTGGCCTGACCTCGTCGATGCAGTGACGGCGGTTTCTTGGGCACGGTTGTTTGCCGCCTTGGGCTTTTCGGTGCTGAGCTATCTTGCTTTGACCAGTTTTGACTGGCTGGCGTTGCAATATGTCGGTTGTCCATTGGAATACCGCAAAGTTGCCATCGCGTCTTTTGCAAGTTTGTCGATCGGCCATTCGTTGGGCTTGGCAGCGTTGTCCAGCGGGGCGATCCGCTATCGCTATTACACCCGCTGGGGGCTTGGTCGCGCTGATGTCGCACAACTGATCGTTTTCTGTGGGGCGACAGTTGGACTCGGGCTTGCCGCCCTCGGGGGCATAGCCCTGCTCGTAGCGCCGGAAATTGCGATAAACGCCTTGGGACTTAGCCCAGGTGTTGTCATGTTGATGGCTCTGGTTACGCTCGCTTGCCCAGTTCTGTATCTCGGGATGGCCGCTTTCGCGACGGGCGCAATCCACATTCGTGGGCACAAACTCGCGATGCCAAAGCTCTGGTTGGCCGTGGCGCAGTGTGTAATCGGACCAATGAATTTCGTCTTCGTTGCTGCCGCGCTGCATCAGACTGTTCTTTCCGTTGCCGAAATAAGTTACTTTCCTGTTGTCGCCGCCTACGTCAGCGCAAATGTCGCCACAATCGTCAGCCATGTGCCAGGCGGGCTTGGCGTGATTGAGGCTGTGCTGACCTACTTGTTGCCGGGCCAGGCCCTGATTGGCGCAATTCTCGTGTTCCGCTTAGTCTATTTTCTCATCCCTCTTTGTGCTGGGCTGGTGGTCTTAGGGGTTTCCGAGTTGTTTTTTTCGCGTACTGGGTCACGGCGGGCCACTCGGGACCATAGCCTGTGAAGCGCGTTGAGAAATGGAAGGGGCCGTTCGGGATCAAGTAGAAATGTGCCGGGAAACGATCGTGTCTTCCCCGGGCCTACGTTGACAGGCCGCAGGCTTTTGCCATCGCACAGCAGCCCGTCAATTATCTTACGCAGATTTCTTTTGCGCGCCGCCGATTGCTGCAGCTCCTCGCGTGCAACACCCAGATGTTCCCCTAACAGCGTGTCTCGCATACGATGGATCGTATCGCGAGCTTGCTGCGTCTGCGCGATTACGGTCACATCACATTCGGTGTCCAACCCCACCGAACGGTTGTTGAGGTTCGCCGAGCCAATGCGGAGAAAACGGTCGTCTATGATCATTACCTTGGAATGAATGAGCAGTCGGTGCTTTTCGTCGTTGTCCGTTACGGGGCAATAGACGTGAAGGCGATTGTGCGGGTCGACAGCCTTCAGTCGACGCAGCAGCCGCTCCCTGTTCGCCCCCATAATGAAGCGTTCTAGGATGCCGTTGGCGATAAGCGTGCAAATGACCACGATTTCTGGACCCTCCGGCTGCGCAAGCAACCGCTTGAGCATTCTGCCCATGCGCCGTCCAGTGAAATACTGCGCCTCAATATAGATCGTCTCGCGTGCCGCCTCCAACAAATCGTCCGTTAGCTGCGCCGCCTCTTCTATACCACGCTGAGCGCCTAATTTGGGTTTTGTCTGGGAAACCGCAACACTGATATTTTCGAAGTCAGGTTTCACCGCGCGAGGCCAACGGTCTTTAGTAGCCTGGACTGACAACGCTTCCCCTGTTGCATCGTACCATCGGGAATGCGCGATAGTACAAAGATCACTTACTACTGGCCCGTCCAGAACCATTTGGACATCATGGACCGGTTCATAGGGTGTCCCGTCAGTATCCTTTCGCAGCGGCTCGTCTGACGAGTGTTCAGGCTTGTCCCAGCGTGCAACCGTTAGATCCATTCCACCGACAAAAACCACCGCGTCATCAACGATAACAATCTTCTGATGATGAGATGCATAAAGGGGATGATGAGTGTCAAGTTGCAGGTGGATACGCTCATGGTCTGCCCAACCGGATCCGACAACGAGCGGCATAGCTGCACTTGGCGTATGAACAGTCGCCAGACTCCAGATTAGGACCCGAACATGGAGGTCCTCACGCTTTTCGACCAGTTCACGCAGCAGATCCCCCAGAACATCCGCATTAGGTCCGTCCTGAGGACGAAGACGAATACTCGCGTCAAAATCCCAGCCGATAATTGTAATGGATCGTTCAGCCGTTCTTAGGACGGCGTCCAAAGCTGCGAAATAAGATGCACCATCTATCAGTACCGCCGCACGGTGTGCGATTGATATGGCAGAGCAGTTACGACCGGGTGAGAGAACCGGCTGCGCTTCTGCCGCAGTCGGGTTTATTAGGTCATGCGTTCGCTGCCTGTTCATCTCACCCACCTTATCGAAAGTGAACGCATATGCCAGAACGTTGGCCGTACTGTCGGCCGAGGATTGTGGCGATACTGTTCATGCACTTCACTTCGCAAGCTATTGTCTTACATAGAACTATTCCTGCGCGAAAAATGTTCCAGCATAGCCAGATAGCGTGTCCATTTGATTACTTCTGGCTAAATTTTGTGGCAGAACGCGGTTTTAGGCGGGCTGAAGCAGCCAAGGTGGCCGTTTTGATGGTGCCGTTGGCGATTTTGATCAGCCTTCGTACGATTGCTAAGATTGTGAGTATGGTATTTTGGTTTGATGATCTTCGAATACATTAACGGGTTCTACAATCTGCGCCGCCGTAATCCAACATTGGAATAGAAAAGCCCTGTCGTTTTCGAATGGCAGACGGCTTAAACGAGCACTGGGGACGGCACGAAACCAGAACAAGGAATTCAAACACCGGGCTAAATGTCGTGGGTATTTTTCCAAACGAGGCTGCGTTCACGCGGTTGGTTGGCGCTCTGATGTTAGAGCAGAATAATGAGTGGGCAATCACACGGCGCTACATGACACTAGAAACCGTCGCCACTATTTGCGACACTCTCCCCATGGACCCGGCGACAATCGCCGCTCTGGAACTGCGGTCGAGTCAAAGCGGAAGAGCAAAATTACACCATTCCGTCGGGCATTATCAGAACTGCGAGGCTTCTTGGACAGATGACAAGGCTTCAAGTGGGATTATGGGCGGTAGTGGCCATTGTCGCTCTTGGCGCAACGGTAGTCGTCGTTTGCGGGTGCCTTTTCTGTTGATTGTCACCGAGAACTGATGGGGTGGATACCCTTCCGACGGCATCGCGGTGTGCCAATTGGTGATATCTCCGGCGACACTTTTGTGTCACGCCACCAAAGGCAGAAGAGTCTATTCTATCGACACCCGGCGATGAACGAAATTACAAAAACCGTCTCGTTGTGGAAACCGCGCATCAGATACAGCTTGCTGAGATCAGGATGAGCCGATCTTCTTCTACGCTGCGGCGGGCGTATTCTTCAAGGTATGGGCTTGTGTCCGCTGATTAGCCTTGAACGACTTCCCTTAATGATTTTTCAATCTCTCCGCCGCACCAGACGTTGCCGAAGCGCTTCCGGCTTTCCTCGGCCTGCGCAGAAAGCGCGCCCTGGGATCGGGCCTGTTCCACAAGTGTGGCAACATTCGGTGCCTCCGCGCTAAGAAGTGCGCGAAGCTGGGGTAACCGCTCGGTCATCGTTCCCCAGAGAGTTCCGGTCGCGATATAACCGAGTTCGTTCTGGTTTGCAGAAAGAAGATCCTGCACGACCGCTGCCTCCCAGATCTTCATCCAGCGACGTAAGCGAGGAAGAAAATGTGTCCAAGACTCTGTCGTCCACATCGTCTTGCCGCCATTGAGCGTCATCTCGTCCAAGACGTCATTGGCATCGTTTATAACCTTCAGCGCGCGCGCTTTCTGATGCGGCTCGCTTGGAGTCAAATTGAATTGCTCGGCTAACCAGAGGCAGATCGCAGGCATTTCGGCGATCGCTTTGCCAGATGCATTGTCTACCAACAATGGCGGTGCCATGTGCGGGACGGGCTGCTCGCGCGGGTCCATATCCATCATCGCACTGACCGCGTCGCTATCAGGCTCGTCAACTGTTGCGCCAGCATGGGCGAGAAGCGCACGGACGAATTCACCGCGAAACGGCACAGGCCAGTAATAGAGGGTGAAGTTTGGCATATTTAGCAGTTCCTTTTGATGCACGTGCGAATGGAATTCTGTTCAGTTGACCATTCAGAAGAATGTTCCGTTCAAACCACGATCAAGTTACGGGCACAGACAGGTGCCGCAAACGGGTGCTCATTGCTCATGGGGTGACGTCGAACCAACTCGTCTGACCATGTTCGCCAGCTTACTGGGTGCGTTCAGTGAGTTCTCCGCAAGCGATCCGGTCTCCTGCATCACCGGCCGGCTGACTTTCGTAATCATCCAAGCCTTGGTGCATAACGAAGGCAGAGCCATCTGAGTCCAACAGGTCGTTCTGCACGGATAAAAATGGCAGAAAAACTTCTATTTCACCAACTCCATTGGATTTTACGGTCAAGTTTGGCATGTCACCGGGGTGGGGGCCGCCGTCAACCAACACACCATGTTTGCGATCACCTGCAACATGCCCGCCAGCGGATTTAAAATCCTCTGAGGAACAATCGCCAGTTTCATGTAGGTGAATGCCATGCACGCCTTTGGGCAAGCTGTTTAACGTGAGCGTCGCTAAGGCCACACCAGAGGGCAAATCTTGTATCATCACGGCACCAAGCCTCTTGCCGTCGCGATCATGTACAGTTGCAGTAACCTCCGCAGCGGCAACGGCTGCTGCTGACAAGCTGAAATAGATTGCAGCTCCGATAAGAACTTTCATGTTTTTCTCCTTTTGGCCAACAAGAACGGGCCCTCTAGTGACAAACCCTCGTACGCTGAAAACTTCCCAAATATTCGGTCACTTCTTTAGGGGGGTGTAGACTTTAGAAACTCGTTTAAGATTTTTCGTTCGCATCTATCCGCCCCCCGGTTGCATCGTCACGAACCGGACCGCACGGCAACAACTTCGATTTCAACCAGCCATGATGGGTTAGCGAGTCCGGCAACTTCAAAAACGGATCGGGTCGGCAGTTCGGGTTGCTCCTCGGTGCCGAAGTACTGAGTATAGCCCTTCATAAAGCCCTCAAAGTCCATCCCATCGCTGCCTTCGGGAGCGACGAGATAGGCCTGCATTTTGATGACATCGCCCATATCGAGGTCAATCCCGGCAAGCTTCTTCTCAATCGACGCCAGAACGCTGGCAGTTTGGGTTGCCGTATCCCCGAAATACTCGGGCGAGCCCTTCTCTGCCGTTTCATCGGCGACCTCAGGGACGGTGCCGCTGAGATAAACCAAAGTGGCATCCGCTGGCACCTCTACCGCTTGCAGGATCGGGAAGTCGGAATCCGGCAATCCATGGCGGACAACTTCCGAACTTTGCGCGAATGCTGCGGTGGCCGTAAGTGCGGTGGTCGCGGCGAGGGGGGCGATAAATTTGCGGATCATTCGTGTTCCTCCGTATTCTGATCTACTGGTTCGGCGGGACGGGCATCGGCCACGGCATCAAGCGTGCCATCTGCCTCATAGTCATTGCCAAGGTTGGTTTGCAGATAATCGGTAATGGCGAGCACCTGCTTGTCATCAAGGAAATGGCCGAAGCTGGGCATGGCAGCCTGACCGTTAATGATGATGTAGGTCGCGTAACCGGCGAATTCGAGGTTCGGGTTCCCGCTGAGCGCAGGGTATTTCCCGGCTCCGACTGCGCCTGACCCATCGGCCATATGACAGCCAGAGCAGAGCGACTGATACAATTCCTCGCCATCCTCGCTGACATATTCCTCAACCCATTCACCTCCATCTGCCATGGCGGTGATCTCGCGCTCTTGGGGCCGTGCTTCGACCTCGGTAGAGGTCTCGCCCGTTTCAGTTTCTTGCGCGGCGCGCGTGTCTACTTCATCGTCTTGGGCATAGAGCGGCAACGTGCCGAGCATACCTACGATCGCGGCTGTGATAAAAGTCTGTCGCATGGCTTCACCCGTTGATTACTTTGTCATGGAGACGCGAAATCGCATCGAGAGAGGAGAGGATCGCCCCTTCCTGCCAGGCTGGCAGATAGGAAAGATGCTCGCCGGCGCACACCACGCGATTGTCGATCTTGATCGCTTCGTCGTAATCGTCGCGGTTTTCCCAGATGCCAGAACAGCCCAGCACCCATGGCACCTTGTGCCACGCAACACTCACACCGGTTTTGAATTCATCGCGGTACTGCGGGTGAATCTTAGCCCCTTCCCGCAGCGCCCATTCCAGCCGCTCATCAGGTTCCATCGCGTTGAACTTGTAAGAATTTTCGCCGCGCCATGTGTAACCGCCCAAAAGCACACCCGGCCCGTCTGAGAAATAGCCGGTGGAGGGATAGCTGATCTGCCCGATGGCCAGATCGGTATAGCTGATCCCGCCATAGATATCCTCGTCTTCCTCCCAGAAGCGCCGCTTAAATTCGAGGCCCCATTTGGTCGATCCATTGTAGTACATCGAACTGATCGCATTCGCCAAACCGCCCGAAAGATTATGGTCGATCTGACCGAGGATGGAAAAGGGGATGGTGCAAACGCAGTAGTCCGCCTTGCTGGTTTTCTGGCCACCGCCGGCGCTGTCTTCCCAAGTCACCGTCACGCCATTCTCGTCCTGCTGAAGCGAGACGACCTTGGCGTTATAGGTAATGAGATCCCCGACCTCACGCTCAAACCCTTTGGCGATACCGTCCATCCCACCGACGGGCTGGAACATGGGGGCTTGGTGGTCGACGGTCTCATGTGTGGCGAGATATTCCCACAGGCGTGACTGCAAGACTTCCTGCGGGTTAAGCAGGTCAGACGCCTCTGGTGCCGCGCCCACACCGCCGCCGGGCTGTTTGGCATAGCCACGGTATTCGCTGGTCTCCAAGCTTTTGACGTACTCGTTCTGCTCATTCAGCACACCGAAGGAACGCAGGCTTTCCAGCAAGACTTCGCGGTCCTCTGCGGTGACCAGCTCATCCAGTTTGCCTTGGTTCACGGCCTTGGCCAGCAGTTCCGAGATATGGCCCCGGTAATCGGTCTTGATGTCCTTCAAACGCTGTGGCTTGCCGCCATAGGCGTCCGACTTGTGAAGGTAAGAGTTGTAGTTCAGCTGGATAAATGGCTCCAGCGGCACCTTGAGCCGCTTGCAATAATCCAGAACGGCATGGTGGTTGTGCGGAAGCCGCCACGGGCCGGGGTTGATGTAGTTGCCTTCGGCAAAATCAACGTTCTGCGTTGCGCCGCCAAGTTCTGTGTAGCTGTCGCCCGAACGCAGGGTCCAGCATCGGCCGCCCGCCTTTTCGCGGAACTCCAACACTTCGACTTCATAGCCAGCCGCTCGCATTTCATAAGCAGCGGTCAGACCGGCAAGCCCGGCGCCAAGGATCAGCACCTTTGCGCCCTGCGGATCGCCGTCCAGCTTGATCGGACCGCTATAGTCCGACGGGGCGGCGAAACCCATTGATGCCATGGCATGATACATGGCGGTACTGCCCGCGGCAGTGCCGATCATAGCCAAGAGATTGCGACGTGTGATTTCACTCATGGTAGGCTCCCGGGCTGGTAAGTATGAGGCGCGATGGGCATCGCAGCGGTGGCGCAGGAGTTGCGCATGTCGCAGCCAAACGCCTTTCAATCTAACCCGTGCGGGAATATTAAGTTCCGAAAAAGGTCAACATAGCGTAAGTCGGTCCGGGTTAGATGCGACGCGCGCGCGCTGCAAAGCACAATTGAACGGCTCGGAGACGAATTTGCGGTCGAGAACGGTTGGCGCCAAGGAACGTTTCTTCATACGACCATCAAACCATGTCCCGAGGGATCGTTTCGTTCCAGCTTTGACATCGCACCCGCGCCCCATTTTCCCAAGCGTCTAACTCGGCCGTAAGATAGAAATTTTCTTGGTCTGACGTCAGGCAAGTGCGGGTGCGTGTTTCGATCAGCCATCCGTCGCGTTGCAGGGTCCGATACCATTCGGTTTCGCCAGTAGCAGACGTGAAATCTCCCGGTCTTGCACCATAGATTTCTACCGCCCGCGCCCCGACCGTTAGGTCAATTCGGTCCAGTCGCATCTTTCCTCGGTCGTCGGTGACGCGTAACTCCGTCCATTGTCGCCCTAGATCCTGATGGATGACCCATTCGTGCGCGGGTGGTGCCAATGAGGTTACCGAAGGAGCCGGTGATTGGATTGGCGCTCCGAATTCCAGCGCTTCATCGCTGACTTTGGGAGTACGACAGGGCAGTGTCAGCATGCTTTTTTCTGTGCGGATCGTCAAGCGCACAGAGGCGGGCGGAGTCCATGCCAAGGGCCAGTAAACGGTCGAGATCGACAGACGTACACGGTGACCTTTAGGTATCTTCTGCGCAACGTAGCACATTGGTACTCGGACTCGATAAAAGCATCCCGGTTTCAACTCTTCAGGATGTTCACGGCTGTCACGGTGGGTTAGATTTAACATTCCATATGTGATGCGGGTTACTTGATGATCAGGCCGCATGTCGGACAGCCTCACCGCGACCATGGCTACGGGACAATCACTGGCCAGCTTCAATTCGACCTCTGGCGCCCCCAAAATATACATATCTTCTGTTAATGGATCGGACTGGAAAACCAACGCACCACCGTCGTCTGCGCGCTGATCGCTTGCCAGATCGGGACCATTGGCATAGGAACACCACTTGCCGGAATGTAGACCCAAAGTCACCGGCGACTGCACATCCAGGTTAACTTCTTCTTCCTTCTGCGATGGTATTTTCTTTTCGGGACGCAGATTTCGTCCTTCAGCGATCGTAAATCGTTCGAATGTGATATCTGGCGCGGGCCAAATGGTTTCTCCAACCCAGTGGCCCGGGCGATGATCGTATTCCGGATTAGGCGGAGCGCTATCCAGCATCCACGCAGTGATCATCGGGTCGTCCTCCACGCCGGTGTCTTTGCCCTTGAGCCAGCGGTCCCACCAACGCAACAACTCGGATAGAAAATCAATGGCCGGGCCCGGACGGCCGAAATGTGGATAGATATGGCCCCACGGGCCAACCATCCCCTTGCGGGGAACGTCAAGGTTTTCCATGAGTCGGAAAACAGAGTTGGTATAGCCGTCCGCCCAGCCACTAACCGCAAAGACCGGTACCTTGATGGCGGAATAGTCCTCACGCACAGAGCCATGTCGCCAATAGGCATCGCGCCGTTGGTGTTGCAGCCAATTCTTCAGCCATAGGTCGGAGTTATCTAAACGTTCCAGCCACATGTCGCGCCAGCGACTGCCGACCAGCGCAGGGTCCGGGGGCATGGTGTTATAGGAGAACATTACCGACGCCCATGATAGGTTGTCGCCCAGCAAACAGCCGCCCATGTGGTGGATATCATCCGAATAACGATCATCAGTTGAAGACATCGTAACGATGGCCTTTAGTGATTCCGGCTGCATCGCGGCAATCTGCAAGGCGTTAAAGCCGCCCCATGAGATTCCCATCATACCAATATTACCATCGCACCAAGGTTGATCGGCGATCCAATGCAGTGCGGCAACGCCGTCGTCCAACTCGCTTTGCAAATACTCATCCCTCAGCACACCTTCACTTTCACCGCTGCCGCGAATGTCCAACCGGATACAGGCATAGCCGTGTCCAGCTAGATATGGATGGGTGTGTTCATCGCGAATAGCCGTGCCAAACCTTTTACGGTAGGGGATGTATTCTAGGATAGCCGGTACTGGGACGTTCTCCGAATTTTTGGGCCGCCAAATTCGAGCGGCTAGTCGGATCCCATCGGTTGAGGGAATGAACACATTTTCTTCTTCGATCACCTCGTTCGGAAATGTGCTTATCGTTTTCATCAATGCCTCCTGTTCGCGGCTTAGTCCGTGTCGTCCATTGGCTTAATCAGGAACACCAGCGAGTCCCGGCAACGTCTATATGCATCCTCAATGAACTCGGCGCTCTCGCCCCCCAGAAAGACATCCATTAACTCGAACGAATAGCTGTCCTGATCGACTAGTTCAGAGAGGTTCTGACCCTCATTAACCAACAATTGTACCTTCAGGTCGGGCATCAATGCGCAGAGCTTGTCGATCTCTTCTTGGCACGGGACAGTGTGAACAACACCATTTGCTTCGTGGCTACGGACCATGAACTTGGCGGCCATAGGGCTAGTGCCCTTACGTTTAGGTCTGTCGGGCGTCTGCCCGAGCGCCAACTCAATGATTTGTTTGTGATGGGAGCAGCCATCGACGATTTCAAAAAGCGGAGCATGGGATTTTGAAAGCCGGGTGTTGATTTCCAGCAGGTTTAATGCACCGGTTTCGGGATCATGGAAAAACTCCACATTGAAAGGACCGTTGTCGAATCCCACCTGCGTGAGCACCTTGGTCACTTGTTGTTGCGCTGCTTCAACCACTTCCCCGGGCAACTCGGCGGGGTAGTAATAGCTTGATAAACTAGACATGTGGCGCCCGGACCGCCTGCTTTCGATGGCCCCGTAAATCGTTGTTTCGCCTTTGTGCCTATAGCCCTCGAAGGTGAAAAGCTGATCTTCCGAGATCAATTCTTCAGCAACAGCGTAATTACCATCAATTTTGTCTGTGGGAAGTTCTGCCGGATCAAGGTGCTTGAGAAAGGCGTTGAACGGTTCACCGTACCTATGAATGGCCCTGCGGCAAGCGCTGAGTGCTTGGGTTAGTTCCGAAGCTTCACGTACGCGATACCCAAGCATGGATGAATGACCCTTCACCGGCTTTAGCCAGAATGGAAACGGCAGCGGCGGCTTTCGCACGATATCTGGATCGAAAGGATTGATGGCAACCACGCGAGGCGTGTGATCTGGCAGAGCATCCTGCTGATATTGACGCATCCAGTATTTATGCTCGCAGCGTGCCACTGCTTCGGGCGATGCGGCAATCAATCCATGGTCACGGCACAGAAGACTCACCAATGCGGAGACGGGGAAATCAAGATGGCCAATTATAGCGTCCGGCGGGCGATCGAAACCGCTGATGATTGCCCGGGCTTCATTCAGCAAGGTGTCAAAATCGAAGGTACCGTTAGGTTGAACATCGGTACGGTGCAGAACCTGTTCCAACTGCCAGTCTTTTGCCTCAGGTATTCGACCAATCATTTCCTGATGAAAAGCGTCGGAGCCTACGATGCAAACAAGCTTCTTCGCGGTCTGGTTTCTCGTTGCACTCGCCATGATCGACGCCCTCTTTCGTACCCCCACATATCAAAACAACAGCCCGCGAATGAGAATGTTCCTTGCGGATTGCTTTCGTTCGCCGGGGGCAGCAGAACTCGGAAAAAAGAAGTTAGACGAAACAACAGCTTGATCCTCGCCAGGAACTCTTCGCAAAGATAAGGGTTTTCGTACATAGGAGTTCTGAGGTCAAAGTATCTAAGTTCCACTGAGGTCGCCTCACTGCGCAGAGGATTGTTTAAAAAGGGCGAAACATAGGTGAGGGTGAAGTTTGGGGTGCGAGGCCACCCGGGCTTGCTGGGAGGATTTGAGACCGAGACCTCGCACCCATGGTTAAGATTTTTTGGTGCGCCAAGATGCTTGGTTGCACCTCTAACGCAATCTACAGGATATCTGTATTTATGGAGCGGGAAGACGAAGCCGATACCATTGCGCAGCAACTGTACGAGTCTACAGGCGGCGAGATTAGGTTAGCTCTTCCATTAGGTTTGGGCAAACCACTGACGCTGGTAGACGCTCTGGTACGTGGCGCCCGCAACGTACCAGAGCGGAAGCTGTCTATTTTTACGGCGCTCACCCTGGAGCGACCTCCATTGTCATCGGACATGGAACAGCGATTTCTTGAGCCAGCGCTCGACCGACTTTTCGGTGCCTATCCCGGCCCCCTCTATGTGAGGATGCTGCGCGAAGGGACCTTGCCGAGCAACGTCACGGTAAATGAATTTTTCCTGTTTGCTGGTCGATGGCTGGGGGTGGACGCAATGCAGCAAGCCTATATCGCAGCGAATTACACCCATGCCCGCGACGTTCTGTTGGATCGACAGCCCAATGTTCTGCTCCAACTGGTCGCAGAGAAAGGTGGTCAGTTTTCGCTGTCGTCCAACACCGATATTTCCGCCGATCTGTTTGCATTTCGCGCCGCGGGTAAGGTCGATTTCCAAGTGGCATTCGAGGTGCATCCCGAGATGCCTTTCATGCAGGGCGATGGTGCCGTAATGAACGCAAATGAGGCGGATCACGTCCTGCATGGCGTTCCCGACTACAATCTTTTTTCGGCAGTACGCCGCCCGGTCGAGGACGCCGCGCATGCGATCGGGCTGCACGTGAGCGGCCTCATCAGAGACGGGGGGACGCTGCAGATCGGCATCGGGGGCATCGGCGACGCTGTGGCGCATGCTTTGATACTCCGCGATGAAGGAAAAATGCACACCATCCAACGTGGTTGCCCATTCCCGCAAGGGGATCGACACGAGGCGCCGTTTCGAGAGGGCCTTTACGCTGTCACTGAAATGCTGGTTGGCGGGCTACTAGCACTTTTCGAGGCTGGGATTTTAAGGCGCGAAGTCGATGGCGCCGTGATTGATGCAGGTTTTTTTGTCGAAACGCGCGATTTTTACAAACGCTTGCGATGCTTGCCCGAAGATCAACGCGCGAAAATCGCGATGCGGCCCGTGAGTTTCACCAATTCCCTTTATGGCGATGAGGAGGCGAAACGTGCTGCGCGCGTGAACGCTAGGTTCGTCAATGGGGCCATGCAAGTGAGCCTTTTGGGCGACGTCATGTCTGACACGTTGGACGACGGACAGGTGGTCAGCGGTGTCGGCGGGCAATTCAATTTCGTCGAACAGGCCTTTGCGCTGGAGGGGGGGCGTTCCATCATCACGCTTCCTGCCTGGCGAATGAGCAAAGGCAGACCGTGCAGCAACATTCGCTGGGCGATCGATACCGTGACAGTGCCGCGTCACATGCGCGATCTGGTTGTGACCGAATATGGTGCCGCCGACCTGCGCGGATTATCCGACGCGCAGGTGATCGGCGCTCTGCTGAACATATCCGATAGTCGTTTCCAGGACAAATTGATGGCCCAGGCCAAATCAGCGGGGAAACTTCCCGATGATTATGAAATCCCGAAAGCCCACCGCCAGAACTATCCTAAGCGGGTCCATGCATGGATTGAGGAGCATCGTAGGACGCTTCCAGCTTTCCCGCTCGGCAGTGACTTCGATGATATCGAGCGCGTTTTGCTGCCTGCGCTGGAAGAGCTCAAGATGCTTTCATCAACATGGCGAGGCAAAGCGCAGTTGTTGGCCGCATCGTTGTGTCTTCCGCCGCATGTGAAGGAGCGCGAGGCATTGTTGCGTATGGGGTTCCAGACCAACAAGAGCGTCGCCGCACGCGCCTTGCAAGGTGCGTTGAGACGGACGGTGCGCTGACTTCGCCTGTGCAGAGCCTCGAATTCATTCTCTGCTAAAGTCGCAGAACGGTAATTCGGCAACATCATGCTGCTCTCGAATGAACCTGGAACAAGCCAGCAAACCGGCTGTTGGGCCTACAGTACCAAGAGAAAGGAGAACGCCATGACTATTGCACGAGTAACCGAGATATCTGCAACGTCACCGGATAGTTTCGACGACGCCGCCAAGCAGGGTATTGAACGTGCTTCAAAGACGCTGCGAGGGATCAAGAGTGCTTGGATAAAAGATCAGAATGTAATGGTCGAGGATGGAAAGATTACGGAATTCAAGGTCAATTTGTCCGTAACTTTTGTCTTGGACGACTGACAGCTACTATCGTAGCTTGTCCGGGTTAGCATCTGAATAGATGCCTGGGCCATCTGACACTATTCTGGTGCCAGATGGCACTGTTTTTATGCGGACCGGAATTTTCCCGCCGGGAGTGTGCGTAATTTTGTGCCCTGACGCCTTTAGTTACGCCATGGGAAAGCGTTCTTCGAACATGATGGCGAGTTGGCTTTTAACGCGGTGCCATTCACGCACAGATCGCTTCCACTCGACTGAAGTAGCATTGAGCGCCAAGTAGATCAACTTTGCTGCCGCCTCATCGCTCGGGAAGTGGCCTCGGGTTCGCACCGCACGCCGGATTTTTGAGTTCAAGGCTTCTATGGCGGGAGTGTGCGTAATTTTGTGCCCTGACGCCTTTAGTTACGCCATGGGAAAGCGTTCTTCGAACATGATGGCGAGTTGGCTTTTAACGCGGTGCCATTCACGCACAGATCGCTTCCACTCGACTGAAGTAGCATTGAGCGCCAAGTAGATCAACTTTGCTGCCGCCTCATCGCTCGGGAAGTGGCCTCGGGTTCGCACCGCACGCCGGATTTTTGAGTTCAAGGCTTCTATGGCATTCGTTGTGTAAATCAATCGGCGCACTTCGGGCGGGTAGTCGAGAAACGGGATCACCTCGTTCCAGGCTCGGCGCCAGCTCGGTGCAATGGCC
>NZ_LWER01000144.1:0-943 GCF_001634775.1 Sulfitobacter sp. HI0027 | reverse complement strand
CGGAAGAAGATGATGCTGACCGCGCGTTCGGCACTCTGCAAACGGTTCCGGCGGGAAGCGCAACAGTCATTGAGCAGGATGACCTTGTTAATCTGATGATGTCCCTTCGCAGCCCGTACCGGATGCGCGGCAATTGCGCGTGGATCATGAACCGCACAACCGCGGCGATTGTTCGGAAGATGAAGGACGCTGATGGGCGGCTGATCTGGTCTGATAGCTTGGCTGCCGGACAGCCTGCAACGCTGCTTGGCTATCCCGTGTTCGAGTCAGAGGAAATGGATAGTGTTGCAGCCGATAGCATCCCTATCGCCTTCGGTAACTGGGGCGCGGGCTATCTGATCGCGGACCGTTCCAACCGCATGCGGCTTTTGCGTGACCCGTTCACCCGCCCCGGCTGGGTCCGCTTCTACTTCCATCACCGGACGTCTGGCGAGGTCATGGACAGCAACGCGATCAAGCTGCTCAAGATGGCAGCGGCGTAAGGTCAGCATCATGAGAGATAGGCATCACCGCTGTTTAGTAGTGTTTCCAGCGGGAAGCCTAGGGGGCGCGGGAGCTACGGCCCGCCCCCCGTCAAAACATCTGCACATAGGTTTTGGGGACCGGCTGCGGCTCTTCGGCAATCATAAACCGCAACAATTTTGGTTGGTGCACAACAAAAGAGCGTGGGGCGTCCAAAGTTTAGATGCAGCGCTTTCCGGTACCGGCCTGCCCAGTTTGCCGTCATTGCTAATACAGTTTTTCCTTAAGGTGAGCAGGCCCATCCCTCGCGTGCGCGCGCGCAAGGGCGCGTGTGGAGCATCTCTTCGGGGGGCGTGGTCAAAGGTTTGGAGCGCCGATCTCGTGACCGGTACGGCCTCCAAAACGCGCACATCCACAAATTGGGAATTTTGGAATTTGCCAAGCTGCGGCAGGCCGGAACCGGCACTTTCCGCTAACTTTC
>NZ_LWER01000143.1:0-225 GCF_001634775.1 Sulfitobacter sp. HI0027 | reverse complement strand
GATCGTGCGAGGGGAGACGCCAAACAGCCGGGCCGAGGATTTGGCCCGGCTGTTTGGCGTCTCCCCTCGCACGATCTACCGCGATATGGGCAAGCTTAGCGCGGCGGGCCTGTCCATCGCCGGGACGCGGGGCGAAGGCTACCGGATCACCCCGGCGATCACCCTGCCCCCGCTGACCTTAACCCCGTCTGAGTTGGAGGCGCTGAACCTCGGCCTTGCCGTCGC
>NZ_LWER01000142.1:0-211 GCF_001634775.1 Sulfitobacter sp. HI0027 | reverse complement strand
CATCTCCGAGGCTACGGATTGCGGTACCGTCTGGGCCCATTCTGAGACCGAGATGCAGCTCCTGACCCGCGTTAACGCGACGACGCGCGACTATGAACACCTCACCATCCATGCCGCTTTTGAGGCGCAGGTGGCGCGCACACCCGAGGCCCCCGCGCTGGTGTTCGAGGGGGAGACGCTTAGCTATGCCGCGCTGAATGCCCGCGCCAAC
>NZ_LWER01000141.1:0-36268 GCF_001634775.1 Sulfitobacter sp. HI0027 | reverse complement strand
GAACTCGGGAAAACGACGCTGATACTTGGCTATCAACAGCGGATCAAAGGTGCCGTTGCGGTCGCGCGGAATATCCAGGATGACCTTCCCACTGTCGGTAGTCACAGTCTTCTGGCTGCTGCCATTACGACGATTGGGCGGATGGTTCTGGCCCTCCGCGACACCTTCTTCGCGCTCTGCCCCAAGATGTTCCTCCATCTCAGCTGTTAAAGCGCGTTCTGCCAATGCTTTGGTCAACTCGGCAAGAATGCCCTCCTTGCCGAATAGGTCGCCAGAGGACCGGCCTTCCATCAGTTGGTCTAATAGCTTTTTGTCGATGCTCATACGTGGGTCTCCTTATAGAGCAGTTACCACGCCAGAGCACAAAATTCAGGACAGTCCCACGTCCGGCGGTTTCAACGGATCAACGCAACACTTTAGTCTTTTTGGAAAGATGGAGTGTAAGTCATGGCGTACCGGAAGCGGATATTCTTCAACGACAAGCAGAAGGCGGAGATTTGGGATCGCTGGCAGCGCGGTGAGTCGATGAACTCGATTGGGCGGCACTTTGACCGCGCATCTTCTTCGATCTACCCGCTGCTGGAGCGGACCGGCGGCATACGCCCACCGGTACGTAGAAGGTCCAGACTGGCCCTGACGCTTGCTGATCGTGAAGAGATTTCGCGTGGCTTGATTGCAGACCTTTCTTTGCGAGCTATTGCACGCAGTCTGAAGCGACCGGCTTCAACCATCAGCCGAGAGGTCATGCGCAATGGCGGTGCCAAACAGTACCGTGCGGCGGCATCAGACTTGAGCGCATGGAACCGAGCTCAACGCCCCAAGTTGTGCAAATTGGTTGGTAACGACTATTTCTGCGGTGCAATCTCAGCCAAGCTGAAGCGCAAATGGTCTCCGCAACAAATCGCAGGTTGGCTGATGCGCGAACATCCCAATGAAGAAGACAAACGCGTCTCACACGAGACGATCTATCGAAGCTTGTTTATTCAGACACGGGGCGTTTTGAAGAAGGAATTACAGGCACATCTGCGCGCCACACGCTCCATCAGGCGCTCGCGCCACGCGACTTTGAAGCGTAGCGGATTGGGAAAGTTCAACGATGCGACATCCATCCGTGAAAGGCCTGCAGACGTAGAAGACCGCGCGGTTCCAGGGCATTGGGAGGGTGACTTGATCGCTGGCTCTGGCAACAGCTTCATTGCAACGTTGGTCGAGCGCCACACCCGTTTTGTGATGCTCGCAAAGGTCGGCAACAAAGACAGTCACAGCGTCATTCAGGCTTTGATCAAGCAGTCTCGCAAACTACCCAAAGAACTATATCGTTCTCTGACTTGGGACCGTGGTACTGAGATGGCAGGGCATAAAGCCTTTACCTTAGCAACCGATATTGACGTCTTCTTGTGCGATCCACACAGCCCATGGCAACGCGGCACGAACGAAAACACCAACCGACTATTGCGGCAGTACTTTCCAAAGGGCACGGATTTGTCGATACATAGCCAAGCAAAGTTAAGCGCTGTCGCCAGACAGCTCAACGAACGACCTCGAAAGACGCTGGGATACGAAACTCCCGCAGAGCGTTTCAATGCATGTGTTGCGTCGACCCATTGAGATCACCCCGCTCACCGGACGTTACCACTGGCCGCCGCGGAGGGCTGGTTGGCGGCCAAAAACTCATACGTTTTTGACACCGGCGGAATCCGCCGATCGAGAAGCCTAAGTTAGACTCCGTGGACGAAGATGTTCTCGATGACGGAGATATTGGTCCGGTTCCCACCCGCAACATACTCACTCGGCAGAATATTCCACCTCACCAGCAGGAACGGCCATTGCGTTCAAGTATTCAGGTAACTCTTTATTTATCAAAGGGATGCTTCGTGTTCCAGTTGCGGGTGACGGAAGCATCTTCAGCCCCAAGCCCATCTGAAATTGACGCTTCACGGTCGGGGCGAAGGGTGCTGAGGAAAGGTACGACAAATTTGAAGCGGCTCTGCTCGCGCTGACCAAATGCAGCAGGCCATTGCGGCATCGTTGGTGGGCATGCTTGGAGGGATATCGAGACGGGATGATGTTTTATCAACTCTCGATGGTCTGCTTTGGGAAACGCCGACTGGTCATTGGATGCGGCACAGCATCTGACAACTCACTGCTCATATCGTCCGCTGCCACGGTCATCTGGCAAGAGTTCCTCAAACTGGAATAAACTAAATATTTCGGTTTCATCCGAAAAAGCCAAGATCAGTACTACGGCGATTTTCGCGGCGAAAAGAAGGATAGCTGATGAGTGTCAAATGCGTTTGCATTAAGGGCGGGGACGGTAACCAGAATAACACTGCTGTTAGGCTCAGGACCCATTGATTATCGCGGAGCCGCATGATTCACCGTCCGAAAACGGAGCGGTGATATGTCTGATCTTTTCTGGCTGAACGATGCGCAGATGGCGCGGCTGGAGCCCTACTTTCCGAAATCCCATGGCAAACCACGTGTCGATGATCGGCGGGTTTTAAGCGGGATTATTTTCATCAATCGCAATGGTTTGCGATGGCGAGATGCGCCTAAGGAGTATGGCTGCGTATTCCGGAGTATCCGCCCACTCATTCCGACAACATGCGCCCACCCATTCCGGGGTATCCGCCCACTTGTGACGCGTTGCCGTGAGGCAGTGGGTTGGGGTTATCAGGTTTGAGGGTTTTCGTCATCCATTTTGGTGACGCTTTTCCGCATAGACGGCCCCTTGAGTTCGAGGCGGTAAGCGTTGTGAACGATGCGGTCGAGGATGGCATCAGCGAAGGTTGGTTCGCCAATGACGTCATGCCAAGCCTTGATGGGTAATTGGCTGGTTATCATCGTTGAGCCGCGACCGTAGCGCTCTTCCACGATCTCCATGAGATCCCGGCGTTGCGTGGCGGTCAGTCGGTCTGGCCCCCAGTCATCGAGGATGAGCAGCTGTGCTTTGGTGATGCTGCGGAACAGGCGGGGGAAGCGCCCGTCGCCATGGGCCAGTTCGAGTTCTTCGAAGAGACGCGGCATTCGCTTGTAGGCCACAGTGACACCGTCGCGACAGGCTGTTTGCGCCAGTGCGCAGCCGAGCCAAGTTTTGCCGACACCACAGGGCCCGGTAATGATCAGATTGCGCTTGTCGGTGATCCATCTACCGGTGAGCAGACTCTGGAACAGCGTCTTGTCGAGACCACGGCGCGCGCGGTAATCGACATCTTCTGGGCAGGCGCCCACATGGCGCAGCCTGGCGGAGCGCATCCGAGCTTCAAACCGCTTGGTCTCACGGCTGGCGACCTCACGGTCGACGAGCAAGCCAAGCCATTCAGCGTGGCTGAAGTCTGCTGCGGCATCCTGCGCTTGCAGCTCGGCAAAAGCTTCGGCCATACCGTCCAGCCGCAGGGCCTTCAGATGATCGAGGGTTGGGTGATCAAGCATTGTGTTCCTTTCAATGGAAATAATCGGCGCCACGGATGTTGGGATGGGTGATTGCAGGCTCCTCCGTGGCGCGGGTGCGGGGCTTGCTCTCCAGCCCATTCTTGAGAATGGATTGGAGTGACGAGTAAGAACGGGCGTTGATCTCGAGCGCGCGGCGGCACGCCGCATCGAGGCGGGCGGCACCGAACTTGTCGGCCAGCCGAATGACACCCAGACAGCTCCGGTAGCCCTGTTCGGGGTGCTTGCGTTCGCGCATCACAACCTCTGCGAAGGTGGCGACATTCGGCCCGACGCGAGCGGCCCGTGCGATAATACGCTGCGGCGTCCAGTCCTCGCGGAACTTGTGGTGCGCTGGCATGTGCTCGCGCTGTGTAGAATGTCTGCCGTTTCCAGAAGTGCGCACATGGGAAGCAACACGCTGTCCACCATGGAAGACTTCGACCGTGCGGGCGGTGATGCGAGCCCACAGCTCTTTCTTCAGCAACTGATGGGGCACAGAGTAGTAATGCTTGTCGATTGCGACGTGGTAATCCAGCCCCGCTCGGCACTTCTTCCATTCGGCATAGACATATGGAGCCGTCGGTAGCGGCTTCAGGGCGGGCTTATCCAACTGCTCGAACAACTGCTTGCGGCTGGCCCCAAGATGCCGAGAGACCTTGTCGTTGAGCTGGTCAAGCAACGGGCGAATGGCAGCGTTCACATCCCCGAGGCTGAAGAACTGCCGATTGCGCAACCGCGCCAGAATCCAGCGCTCGACCAGCAAGACCGCCCCTTCGACCTTTGCCTTGTCCTTTGGTTTATGCGGCCGCGCGGGCACAACGGCTGTGTCGTAATGGGTGGCGAGATCCGCATAGGTTCGGTTGATCACAGGGTCGTAAAAGCACGCTTTGGTGACCCCGGCCTTCAGGTTGTCGGACACGACCTGCGCCGTCACACCCCCAAGGAAGCCAAAGGCACGCACATGGCTCGAGATCCAATCCGGCAGCGATTGCGTCCAGGTCGCCTCTGCAAAGGTATAGCTTGAGGCCCCAAGCGTCGCGACGAACAGCTGTGCCGCGCGCACTTCCCCGGTCTGAGGATCAATCACGTCGATGGTGTGCCCCGCGTAATCGACGAACAGCCGCTCGCCCGCCGGGTGACGCTGTCGCATCACCGGCGACAGCTTGCCTTCCCACCGCGTGTAAAGTTCGCAAAATCGGGAGTAGCCGTATCCCTCGGGGTGGTCGGAGCGATGTTCCTCCCACAAAAGTGACAGCGTTACGCCCTTCCGACGCAACTCGCGGTGAATATACGACCAGTCAGGCTGCGTCTCGATCCGTTGGGTGTTCTGGTGAGCTCGGTGAAAGAGGCATCGCTCAAGGTCCGTATCAGACATCTCTGCTGGCAGCGGCCAGCCCAGACCCAACTCAGTAGCGCGATCAAGGTAGCCCCGAAGGGTTGTTCGCCCAATCGCCAGACTCGCTGCGATCTGGCGGGTTGATAGGCCCTCGGCTGACAGCCGCAAAACATCTCGTATCTTCCGCATCGGCAATCTCTTCATCGGGCTTCCTTCATGCCAAAAGGACGAAAGGTAGCCGGTTACAGATTGCCTCGCAGCAGCACGTCACTGGGGTGGGCGGAAACCCCGGAATCGGCGGGCGGATAAAATCGGAACGGGTGGGCGCATCAAATCGGAATCGGTGGGCGGATCACCCCGGAATACGCAGTATGGCCCCCACAAGACGCTCTATAACCGTTGGAAGCGTTGGAGCGACAAAGGCATTTTCGCACAGATGATGGTGGGACTGGCTGCCGAGCACAGCGAAAAGAATACCGTGATGATCGATGCTACCTACCTGAAGGCTCATCGCACAGCGTCCAGTTTGGGCGTCAAAAAGGGGGGTGTGGACGTCTTATTGGACGAACCAAAGGCGGCATGAACACCAAACTTCATGCAATCTGCGATAGCCGGGGGCGCCCACTCAACCTGTTCGTAACGGCAGGACAGGTGAGCGACTACATAGGTGCGCGAGCGCTTTGCGATAGTCTTCCGGATGTCGATTGGCTGCTCGGCGATCGCGGCTACGACGCCGACTGGTTCAGAGAAGCATTAAAAGACAAGGGGATACACGCCTGCATCCCCGGACGAAAACAGCGGAAGGCGACGGTGAAGTATGACAAGCGCAGATACAAACGCCGCAATCGGATCGAGATCATGTTCGGCAGACTCAAGGACTGGCGGCGCGTTGCCACTCGCTACGACCGATGCCCAAAGGTCTTCCTCTCAGCCATCGCTCTCGCCGCCACTGTCATCTACTGGCTATGAGTCCTGAGCCTAGCTCTGAGCACGGCTGATGTTGAAGACCTGTTGGCAGCGCGGGGAGTGAGTGTCAGCCGAGAAGCGATCCGACTTTGGGTCAATCGCTTTGGTCAACACTTTGCAAATTGCATCCGCCGGGATCGACCGCGGCCGAACGACAAGTGGCACCTGGACGAAGTCGTGATCACGATCCGTGGCAAGAAGCATTGGCTGTGGCGCGCGATCAACGCCAATGGAGACGTTCTTGATATTCTCGTGCAAACACGCCGTAGTGCCAAGGCTGCGAAGCGGTTTTTCAGAAGACTAGTTACCAAGTTTGGTGAGCCTAGGGTCGTCATCACCGATAAATTACGCAGCTATATAAGCCCGATCAAAACACTGGCCCCGAACGCTGACCATCGTGCGCACAAGGGATTGAACAACGCGATCGAAGTGTCGCACCGGCCGACACGTAAAGGAGAGAAGATCTTCGGCAAATTCAAATCCCATCGGCAGGCTCAGAGATTTTTGGCCGCACATGACCAGATCAACCTGCTCTTCCGTCCCCGCCGCTATCAACTGAACGCAACTTCATACCGTCACGCCCGCTCCGATGCCTTCAGCCTCTGGGACGATTACACCGCTGAGATGGCGACATAATCCAACCTTTGCCAATAAATCACAATCTGCTGCCAACAACTTGGCAACACCCCCGATTGACATAAGCCTCGTGGCTTTTGATCTGCACGGCTTTGAACCAACCGGTTCGCACGATCTGCGAGAGGCCGGGCATCGTGCCGGTCAGTCTTGTTCGGCATCATGTTCAACACGCCGCTGGCGTGTCGTGCATCAAGGCAGATGATTGGCAGATTTCTCGCAGCCAGTGCGTTCCACAGCCAGACAGCCAAAGGTCCGGTCTCCATGCCGACCCTCTCAAGTTCGCCGACCCAGGTCGACAACCAGTCGGCAATCGCATCCGGGCAGGTCTTCACTTTAGTCTCGGCCAGGATCGCACCATCTTGAGACACCACACAAACCGCCGTCTCATCCTGAGACACGTCCAGCGCTGCAAACACTCCCATCATCTCCTCCATGTTTGATGCCTCGGCACCGCACCGAAGCGACAAACCCATCCTACATCAAACGCTGCAGCAGGAGGGGCATGGCGATTACGCTAAGTGGTGTAATTTCATCGGCGCTGCCGGTGTAGGGCGAGGTGGCTATCGAGGTGTATGATCGAGGTGGAGTTTCGACGCTTCAACCACAAACCACACGGAGACCCCCCTCTCGGGACCATGCTCTGCATGGCCCTGCCGGGCAGTGGATGACCAAGACCAACATGGACCTGTCCGAGCTTCTGGCCAAGCATGATCAGGGCGATCTATTGCGCAGCATCGCCGAGGCCGTCCTTCAGCTGATGATGGAAGCTGATGTAGATGGCTTAATTGGTGCCGGGCGGCACGAACGGGCCGACGGGCGCACGACGTGGCGCAACGGACACCGCGATCGCGCGCTCGACACGCGCCTCGGCACGCTGAACCTGAAGGTGCCCAAGCTGCGACAAGGCAGTTACTTCCCCAGCTTTCTCGAAGCCCGCAAAACCTCTGAGCAGGCCTTGGTCGCCGTCATCCAAGGGGCGTGGGTCAGCGGCGTCTCGACCCGCAAGGTCGACGATCTGGTGCAGGCTATGGGGCTGTCGGGCATATCCAAGAGCACGGTATCAAAGCTGTGCAAAGACATTGATGAACGGGTCGGCGAGTTCCTGAACCGCCCCCTGACCGGCGACTGGCCCTATGTCTGGCTCGATGCCACCTAACTCAAGCAGCGTCAGGGCGGGCGGATCGTCTCGGTTGCAGCCATAATAGCCGTGGCAGCCAACACCGAAGGCCGCAGGGAAATCATCGGATTGGGCATCGGCCCTTCGGAAGCCGAGACGTTCTGGACGGACTTCCTGCGGTCCCTTCGTGGTCGCGGGCTCGATGGGGTGAAACTGGTGATCAGCGATGCCCATACAGGCCTCAAGGCCGCCATTACTCGGGCCTTCGAAGCAACTTGGCAGCGCTGCCGCGTCCACTGGATGCGCAACGCGCTGGCCCACGTCTCCAAAGGCCAGCACACCGTCGTGGCCGCAGCAATCCGCCAGGCCTTCGAGCAGCCGGACCGCGCCCATGCCGCCGAGACATAGCATCGCGTGGCCGATCAGGTCCGCCCCCGCTGGCCCAAGCTTGCGGATCTCATGGATGCCAGCGAGCACGACGTGCTGGCCGATATGTCTTTCCTGCGTCAACACCGCACAAAGTTGCATTCTACCAACCCGATCGAGCGACTGAACAAGGAAGTCAAACGTCGCGCCGATGTCGTCGGGATCTTCCCGAACGAGGCATCCATCATGCGCCTGATCGGAGCAGTCCTGTTCGAGCAGAATGACGAATGGCAGACCTCAAGCCGCTACATGCTGGTCGAGGCCTTCGCCCAGATCGACAAGGAGGAGATCGACCCCATTCTCAGCATTGCCACAAAAGCCGCCTGATCATGCCCTCAGGTCATCTCCCAATTTACACCACCTTGACGGACGTGACCAACACCCAGAAGTTTGCGACAGAACCCGTGCGCGACATATCTAAGCGTTTTAGACTTTCTTCCACTAGAAGGGAGGGGTCCCGCGATAGCACAAGGCGTTTTTTCGGCCGCGGTACTTTTATTCCTTTCCTAAGTTGGAATAGTGTCTGCCAATCATTTCCGGGGGACCACATGCCTTACTATCGATCAAGAACTAGCACTCATGGCCGCAACATGGCAGGTGCCCGCGGCCTCTGGCGCGCGACGGGGATGAAGGACGGCGATTTCGGCAAGCCGATCATCGCCATAGTCAACAGTTTCACACAGTTTGTGCCTGGCCACGTCCACCTAAAAGATTTGGGTCAGCTTGTCGCCGGGGAGGTCGAAAAGGCGGGTGGTGTCGCCAAAGAATTTAATACCATTGCGGTAGACGACGGCATCGCAATGGGCCACGACGGTATGCTTTATTCCTTGCCCTCGCGCGAAATCATCGCCGACAGCGTGGAATACATGGTAAACGCCCACTGCGCTGACGCAATGGTATGCATTTCGAATTGCGATAAAATCACACCGGGCATGATGATGGCTGCGATGCGCTTGAATATTCCCGTGATCTTCGTCTCCGGCGGTCCGATGGAGGCAGGCAAGATCGACCTTGCGGACCTTGAAATGACCAAGATCGATCTGGTCGACGCAATGGTTGCGGCCGCGAGTGAGACACTGACCGACGCGCAGGTCCAGCATATCGAGGAAAACGCCTGTCCGACCTGTGGGTCGTGTTCCGGCATGTTCACCGCCAATTCGATGAACTGCTTAGCCGAGGCGCTGGGGCTGGCGCTGCCTGGCAACGGGTCAACACTGGCCACCCACGTCGACCGTAAATCCCTCTTCCTGGAGGCTGGTCGCCGCATCGTTAGCATCACCAAACGTCATTACGAAATTGAGGAAAAGGGTTTGCTGCCGCGCGAGATTGCCACGTTCGAAGCGTTCGAAAATGCGATGAGCCTGGATATCGCTATGGGTGGATCGACGAATACGGTACTGCATCTGCTGGCCATAGCCAGCGAGGGCGAAGTCGATTTCACGATGGACGACATCGACCGGCTGTCGCGCAAGGTGCCTTGCTTGTGCAAAGTGGCGCCGAACATTGCAAACGTCCATATGGAAGACGTTCATCGGGCTGGCGGCATATTCTCTATTCTGGGCGAACTGTCGCGGGCCGGGCTGCTGCATAACGATTGCAGCACGGTGCATGCCACAACGATGGGTGAGGCGATTGCCAATTGGGACATCAAGGTCGCCAACAATCCTGAGGCCGAAAGTCTGTTCAAAGCAGCCCCTGGCGGTGTGCGCACTACAAAGGCCTTCAGCACGGGAAACCGGTTCAAGGAGTTGGACAGGGACCGTGAAAAGGGCGTGATCCGGTCTAAGGCCCATGCCTTTAGCCAGGACGGCGGCCTTGCGGTTCTGTTCGGCAATATCGCAGCCGAAGGCTGCATTGTGAAAACAGCGGGGGTTGATGCCTCTATCCTGAAATTCACAGGCACCGCCCATGTTTGCGAAAGCCAAGACGCCGCCGTCAATGACATCTTGACCGGCAAGGTGAAGGAAGGCGCCGTAGTGGTGATCCGCTATGAAGGGCCGCGCGGTGGGCCAGGCATGCAGGAGATGCTTTATCCAACGTCTTACCTTAAATCCAAGGGGCTGGGGAAAGCCTGCGCTTTGCTCACTGATGGGCGGTTCTCGGGTGGAACCTCCGGTCTGTCGATTGGCCACGTCTCGCCTGAGGCGGCAGAGGGTGGCGCCATCGGTCTGGTCGAAAATGGCGACACGATCAAAATCGACATCCCCAACCGCGCTATTCACTTGGCAGTTGATGATGCGACGCTCGTCGCTCGCCGCGCCGCACAAGACGCAACTGGCTGGCATCCTGCGTCACCGCGCAAGCGCAAGGTTTCAAAAGCGTTGCATGCCTATGCCGCTTTAACCACCAGTGCAGCGAAAGGAGCTGTGCGTGATATATCGAGGCTAACCTCTGGCCAATAAAAGCGATGGCCGAACATTTGGATTACCCGCCAAGTGCGACCGACTGGCTGCTGACAACTTTGGTTAGACTTGGATATCCTCGGCAAGTTCGGGGCATTGGCGAGTATTGCTGTCGATGAAGTTCCCGTCCGTTGGCATGACCTTCCTTGAACAGAACGATATCACGGTCTTGGTGCAGTCTATCCTGAGCAATCTGGGAAAGCGCAGCGGTGAACTTGTCCGCCTCAGCATTATCGAAGACGGGCGGCTGTGCTTTTTGCCACCTGTCATGCTCCGTGTGCCCGTTGTTGTATCCTTGATCTCGACTGGGGCGGTGTTGTCACGTTAACTCGCCGAGCTCAAGTTGGCATGCCGATCGTTGATCAAGCGACGTTTGCCGCGGATTTTCACGCCTCGAATGCTTCTAGCCGATTATAGCGGATGGTGAGAGCGGAACGACGGCGGGCTGGTACGGAGAAGGAATTGCGGGTTGCAGATTGCATCGAGACGAAGTGAGAATCGACGGCGTCTGAACACCGCCATGATATGCCGCCCCTCAGGGCATCACCAACTTTCGCGCGTTTCTCTACGCGGCAGGCTGTTCACTTCCAAAGCTTGGGCAAAGAACTTGGTGCGACAAATGGGACAGCGCCCAGCTGCCGCGCGCGGGATCGCGGCGGTGCAAGAAGGGCATTTAGACGGCAAATGAATAGTCATGGCATTCTTCCGAGATAAATTGGCTGTGCCGATTGAACGGCGGTTTCGCTCCCCGGACGGTACGCCATGCTGTTTCACAGCGCCGGCTGACACCCCCCGGGCCGCGCATGGTTTTTGCGCGCCCTTATGTTTGGCTCTCTCATATTAAGCACTCTGCAAGGCCTCTTCCTCAAAGGGCGCGACCTTGAGGATCTTCAACTCACGCCGCTGCCCGTCGCGTGTTTCCCAATGGAACACAGCGTCTTCGGCCAGCCCGATAAGCGCGATGCCGATGGGGGTCATGACCGCAACGAGACCGTTGGAGATATCGGCGTCCTGCGGCAGGACCAAAGTGACTGTATGGTCTTTGTTGGTTGCCTCGTCATGGTAAGTCACCTCGCGCCCCAGATCGACGACATCAGCGCGCAGACGCTGCGGGGTGACAATGCGCGCACGACCCAGTTCTTCGACCAGCTGCTCAGCCAATTCCGGATTGCGGCGCATCATTCCTTCGGACAGCGCTTCAAGCTCCGCAAGGCGGGTGCTGCTGAGCACGATCTTGGGCTTGCGGGGGGACCTGCGTGGTTTGGATGGGGTGGACATGGAAAACTCCTTTGAAATTGGTAGGTCGGGGCGGTCGGGGCGGCGCGCGTTCAAGCGCCACAGACGTCCAGTACGACAAGCGTGTCGATCCAGCCGTCTTCGCGCAGCAGGGGGGCTTTCTGCAGCGCTTGCATGCCCAACATCGTCGCGCCCAAGAAGGACGTGACAGGGATGCAACCCGCATCGTCGCCCGGCACAAAGGTCAGCATGCCGCTGCGGGGCTTGCCGCCGTTTGTCATAAAGGAAACGAGCCGTCCCGCCACAACGAGGTTGGCTGGCGTGGGTTCGGGCGCGGGTCGTGCCATGCGCAGCTTGTGATGCAGGAAACCTTCGATCAGCGCCGGGTTCGGGCATTCCGCTGTGAGCCCAAGGCTCAACAGGCGTTCAACCCCGATCCGATCGGCTCGGGTCAGTTGGAACCTGCCTTTAAGCGGCGGGCATTTGAAGGATGGTCGATAGGCATTGCCCGTAAGCAAATGCGTCGGATTGGTGATGTACATGATGGTCCCCCGGAAAGGATCGCAGTCTCAATGAAAGGTTTGAGATGGCCCCGGGGGTTGTAGATACGCCTAAGCGTTCGCCACCCGGGGACGGGGACGGCTCAGAAGCAGAAACCGGAAATGATTCTCATGCGTAACCATGTGGCAAGCCTATCCTGTATCTGTGAACTGTCAACGCTCGGGGTCGAAGGTTGCTTCCGGTAGTCAAATACTGTGAATTATCGGCAGTTTCCTGCCCTTAGCGGGGCCTGGCAGTAGATGGGTTTGATGTTGAAAGTTCGTGCCTAGACGCACACGCAACGTAGCTTTTTTACAGTTTGACGCGAAGTCATTCTGTGCGGCTCTAACTGTTGTCGTGCTAAGCTCAATGCTGGCTAACGACAGTATTCCGCGGGATGGAAAGGGCGCCCTCATGCAAGTCTGGAAAATCGCAATAACGTCCCCTACCGGCACCTTTGATGCCACGCTCAACTTTGATCCAAAGCTCTCTCCACCTGCCGGGGAAATGCGCGCGAGAAATGGATCGGGCCCGATGAGCGATCTGAAACTTGGGCCGGACACGATAGAGTGGGCAACGAAAATTGAGCGCCCCATGCCGATGAAACTTGGGTTCAAGGGCAAGTACGACAAGCGAACGATGTCGGGTACGGTGAAGTTTGGTATCTTTGCTTCAGGGACCTTTACCGGAATTCTGGCGTAGCCGTGGCCTAAAGCATTTCTAATTTAACCTGAGGCATAGCCGGCAGCCTGAAAGTAGTTTGAACACTCCTGCGGGGAGTACATTGCGCAGATATCGCCAAGGGCTTCGAACACCGAGGTGAATGATCGCGCACTGATGCGTCTGAGGTGAGACTTCAATTTGGAGAAAGCCAACTCAATCGGGTTCAGATCTGGCGGATATGGCGGCAGATAGAGGAACCAGCATCCATGAGCCTTGAGCGCCGCAGCGGATTCTTTGTTGCGATGCGTCGCGAGGTTGTCGAGAACCACTGCCGTGCCTGGCGCGATCTCAGGGATCAGGACCTTTTGCACATAGACCGCGAAGGCAGGACCATCCATCGCGCCTTTGATCACCCAAGGTGCGATCAGAGCCTCATGTGTCAGCCCCGCAATCAGGGTTTGGGTTCCCCAACTGCCGAAGGGCGCATCCATCGTCAGGCGTTCGCCACGCGGGGCCCAACCGCGCAGCCGAGTGAGGTTCGTTTTGACCGCTGTTTCATCAAGAAAGACAACGCGTTCCGGCATCCGCGCAATGGCTGGCAAACGGTGTGTGAACCAGTCCTCACGTCGTCGCCTCACCTTGGCACGGTGACGTTCGGTAGCGACCAGTGACTTTTTTTGTGCGTGAACCCGAGGCGCTTTAGCAGATGTCCGATAGCAGAGTGCTGGACCTGCAGTCCGGTTGCATCAGCAAGCGCATCACGCAACTCAAACAGTGTGATATCTGGGTCTTGGGTAATCAACTCTTCGAAAAAACCAGCATGGGGTGCCAACTTCCCTGACCCTTTTGGACGACCCTGTACGGCAGGATCAGCCCGGCCCGTAGCTTGAATCTGATGCCGCCACCGTGCGCCCGTCGCTGGCGACAGCTTCAAGCGCACTGCCGCCGCTCGCCCGCTTAACCCTTCCTCAATATATCTCTGAAACCGCGCCCGAAGCGCTGATGGCAAAGGTGCTGACATAGTTCATCCTCCCAAACAGGATGAATCACAATCAGACCAGTTTGGGAATCCCCAGCGATTCAGGTTTTCTTCGAAACGCTTTATCAGGCCAAGATGCTGGAATGTGATCGTCACCTCGAGGCGACGCTGGCGGCATTGGGGGCCGTTACGGAACATGACCCAAGTGAGTTGCCGCGCCCGCGCACTAAAACCAAGCAGGTCAGCACCCCGTCGTTCGATGTCAGGGCAGCGTTGTTCGGCGTCCTCGGTGTTGATCTGACCCAAATCCACGGGATGGGGCCGTCTCTGTCACTCAAATTGGTTGGCGAATGTGGCACTGACCTTCGCGCGTGGCCGAGCGCCAAACACTTCACGTCGTGGCTCTGCCTGGCACCGGGGAACAAGATATCTGGCGGTAAGGTGTTGTCATCTCGAACGCGGCGATCATCAAGCCGCGCTGCAGCCCTGTTGCGTTTGGCTGCGGTCACGATCGGGCGCAGCGATACCGCTCTTGGGGCTTTCTACCGCCGACTGGCAGCACGCGCGGGCAAGGCCAAAGCAGTCACTGCGACAGCGCGCAAAATTGCCGTTCTATTCTACAATACCCTCCGACACGGCATGACCTACAAAGATCCCGGCGCATTCCATTATGAAGAACGATACCGCAATCGAGTGCTTAGCAATCTCAAACGTCGAGCCAAGTCATTCGGGTATGATTTGCAAGAGTTACCACTGGAGGCCGACATGGCTGTTTCTTAGGAAGCAACGCAGTTCTTCGCGGGCCAAAAGCCATGAGGTTCAGGTTTATCGAAGAACATTCTGGGTCTTTCCAGACAGAACGCCTCTGCAGGATCATGGACGTCAGCCTACGCGGTTTGCGGGCCTTCCGCAGCCGTCCCGCCAGTCGTAGGCAGCGGTCTGATCTGGTTACACTTGCACATATCAAAGAACAGTCCCGTCTCAGCCTGGGCAGCTACAGCAGGCCCCGGATGATGGAAGAGTTGAAGGAAATCGGCTTGGATGTCGGGCACCGCCGTGTGGGCAGATTGATGCGCCAGAACGGCATATCCGTCGTACGAACGCGCAAACATAAGGTGACGACCGACAGCGATCACAAGTTCAACATTGCGCCGAACCTGCTGGGATCGGGACTTCACAGCGGACGGGCCAAACCAAAAATGGGCGGGCGACATCAGCTACGTCTGGACACGTGAGGGATGGCCGTATCTCGCCGTGATCATCGACCTGCATTCAAGGCGGGTCATTGGCTGGGCTGTCTCGAACCGGATGAAACGGGACTTGGCGATTGCGTTCCGGTCGCCGCCCAAAGGCTGCATCCACCACACAGACCGCGGGTCGCAATATTGCTCCCACGGCTATCAAAAGATCCTGCGCCGGAACGGCTTCAAGGTGTCGATGGAAAGGGTAATTGTTATGACAGCGCCGCTATCGAGACCTTTTTCAAAACCATCAAGGCCGAGCTGATCTGGCGGCGAACATGGGCAACACGGCGACAAGCTGAGACGGCAATCTTCGAATACATGAATGGCACGTCGAAGGCACTCAGCATTGGGTTGGAAAAGCCCGGTCGCCTTCGAGCGAAAGGTGGCTTAAACGAGCACTTGGGGCGGCACAAAAGCGCGACAGGTCCAGGTTGCTGTCAGATGTCTCTGACAAAAGCGCAAGCAGCGCGGCGGAATCTGATAGACTGTTCTTGGTCATGGTCGTTCTCCTCGGTCATAGTTAGGTCCGCAAACCAAACCTTAGCCGAAGAACAACCATGGCCGCCAAGCGACCCGTACGGACCTTGCTTCGCTATGCGAAGGCTCCGCTCAGCCCGCGCTACCAGCGGGAGTTACACCAACTGTTGGGACACTGCTCCCTGAAATGATACGATGTTTTGTGCCTTCAAACTCCTCCGCCGGAATCTTGGCAAACGGGTCCATTTATTGATTGAGGTGCAAATCCAAATGGAGGTCGGCGAGGACGATGCATTTCATCTTCTTGCCCCTACCGCGCGCTCTTGAATAGGGTCGTTACGGCTCTCACGCATGTTCCCGGGTTCCGCTTGGTGCGGATGGAACGTCTTTCTCTCCGATATGCTCTTCCAATTCAGCCCATCGAAGAGGGCTTCGAATTCGGCTTTGGAAATACTGATCGTACCATCGGAAATTCTGGGCCAAGCGAAGCCTTTTCCTTCGATACGTTTATGTACCAACACGAGACCAGTGCCGTCCCAAACGATGATCTTCAGCCGGTCGGCACGTTTAGATCTGAACACGAAGATGGCGCCATCATACGGATCGAGGTCGAACTCGTTAACGACAATTGCGGCCAATCCATCCATTCCCTTTCGAAAATCAACAGGGGCGTTTGCAATGTAGATCCTAAAGCTATTGGCTAGAGAGATCACTCAACGGACCTCGCGGCTTCGAACAGCTTTGACAGCTTCTCACTAGAAATGTGTGCGGGAAACGAGATCTCAACATCACCGATTTCTAGGGATGCGCGGGACTGTGGTTTCGACATATTCAAAGGAGCGGTTTCTTCGGTCGCAATAGAGACTTTTGAGAATGCTGGTTTCGAAGCTACGACCGTCTCGCCTCGCTCACGCCTTGCCGCCACGCACCATTTCCGAACGAGGCATTCATGTGCGCCGATCTCAGCGGCGATGGTTCCGATATGCTGGTCCTCATCCAAGATCCGCTTAACAACTTCCCGTTTCAGGTCGTATGGCCAGATATTCTTACCTTTGGGCGAGGTTTCGACCTCAAATCCCCAAATCGTACGCTGTGTCATTATGCTTTCCTTTTTTCGGAAAGTATCACGCTGCCGATCACAAGATTAGCCGCTAATGGAGGTACCCTTTGCAACGCTTACTTCCGTTTGACCACTCGATCCGCGCGATTGCAGATGATCTAACATAAGGCATTCAAATCCCCTCTGGTAGAATCCGAGCCTATCTCACGTCACGGGTTTGTCAAATATACAATAGTCAAATCTTAATAAAGTGTTAACGGAATTGGTCGAACGAGCTGATAATCCGATTTCTTTCTTGATGTTCCCTCGTGTTGTGGGGTATTTAATACCAGCCCCGCAAGTTCGGGGATGGACCAATGTTAACATTAAGTTCAGTCGCTGTTTCTTGCGGTGATTTTTCTTTTTCCCCCGCTTCTGCAGGGAACCTGATACGGGCGGCGGCTTTTGAAGCTCATTGTTTTGAAAGTCGCCACTCAAATCATTTTAGTCATCAAAAGTATCTGTTTTCTAGCTTTCGACGCGCGGATTTGGGTGAGTTGGAGCGATGCACTGAGAAACCTTGGTGACTTGGGACTTTGCTATAGGAGGTCCAAAATTACTCTTCCTAGTTTCAGAAAATGACATATTTTTCGGAACCAAACACTCTTGACGGTATCCGAATGCTCATCGCCTAGAGGGTGGCGGAAAAATGATCGGTGCCAATTTACGTTAATTTAAGTATTCAAAACAACCTGCTTGTTGAGGCCGATTTTGGCGGGCAAGCAATGTTAATGTAACACATTTGTTCGGATCGCGCCTCTAAACAAGAGGTGAAATATGAGAAGAAAAAAAGATAAGAAAGTAAAGCACGTTACGGTTCGCGTAACACAAGATGAACGAGACGCGCTCTCGAGCCGCGCGGCTGGCCGGTCGCTTTCCGATTACATCCGGAGGTATATACTGGGTCAAAAATCACGTGCGCCATTGCAGTCTGCTGAGAAACAAGCCCTCGCACAGCTGAGCCGGATTGCTGATATTGTCGGTGACTATATCCAACACGTTGCGACGCATGAGACTCTTAAGCGTGGGGAAATCATGAAGTTTCTGGGCGAAGTTGAGAATGATCTACATGCCCTTCGGCTTGCCATTCTCAGAGGTGGGACCGGCGATGGGGATTGCTAAGATTTCTCGCCCGCGTCGGGCGGCATCAACAGTTCGCTATCTACTGAGGCCTCTTGATCACGCCGGGCGCGAACGGGGCCAGGTTGCGGTCGTTGGTAGCACCATTGGTAAGACGCCAGAAGTGGCGGTGAGCTTTCTCAGCGCTCTTGCGCAACTCAGGCCTCGCCTGAGGCGCCATCTTTACCATGTGTCGATTTCCGTGCCGCCAAACGACCGAGAACTGTCGCGCTCTGGCTGGGCTGCGATTGGCCGGGCCTGGTGTGCGGGCATGGGAATCGAGAACTATATAATCGTACTTCATGACGCTCATATCCATATCATCGGTTCCCGGATCCATCTCGACGGTACGGCAGCCTCCGACCAATGGGACTACCGCCGCAGTGAAATTCTACTACGCAAAATCGAAACTCAATTTGGGCTCGCGTACACCCCGTCTTCGCATGTGGTTGATCCGTCCCGCAGATCTAAACATCAGCGGGCTCGATCGCTGAAGGAGCTCCACTCTGTCAGGAGAGACGGTATTTCTTATAAGGACTTCATACGCACTGCGATTGATGACGCGCTGGCTAAGGCGCCCGACGAGGCGCATTTGAGGACGGCCTTGGCCGAGGTTGGCATCAACATGACGATTGAACAGGCCGCAGATGGCGCAGCTTATGTTTTGTTTGGTTTTCGGGGCCGCCAATATGGGCAGCGCAGCTTGGGGCAGGGCTATAGTTTGACCAATTTGGCGGAAAAAGGCTTGCAGCTTAGCGGTCCTCAGAGCGCGTCCGCTCACGTGCCACGCCCCCCGTGGACTATCGATCAGGGGCCGGAAAGCAAAGAGCTAAGGATTGCTGGCAACCATGAAGAGGCGGTTCGGCGCGTGAGGGAATTCGGGCGAGAGGCACATCAGGCCATTGAGCGTTATCGCGCTCGTAACATCACTAAGAATGCGCCGCCCGGTCCTGATGATGGATCGGGACCGGAACCGGACGATGAGTTTCCGGATGTCACCTAGCGGCTGCTTTAGGAGCCGTGCTTCCCACCCCAGCCTGCTGAGTAGCAGTCAGAGTGATGAGCCCCGGAAATTTCAAACATCGATTGTAGCCCCAAGCGGAGGCTCAATTTCATATTTCTGCGTAATCATATTTCCTATTTCATATTTTCTTTTTCCTCGATCCAATCTTTTATCATTCGCCTGATCATTTCAGGCCGTGTCGGCAAATCGTCTTCTTCTTTCCGAAAGGCGTCTATTTTTTTTATGACATCGTTGTGAAGCCTGAGCATAATTCCAGATGAATCGACGGGAGGGCGGCCTTTTTTTACCATTTTGCAATAGTTCCTCGAATTAAGAGTTGACTTATTGATATAATGGTATCATAATAAAGCAAGCGAGACAAGGGGTGCAACCCTCGCCTCGCTTTAAACACAACGATCTGCAAAGGAGATCATTATGCCTAAAGACTATTTTAACGATCCGATTGAGCGAGCGACAGGCGAAAGTTTTGCGACTTCCCCACACTCTCTCATGTTCGAGCGCTTGGTCAGCAACCTGCAGTCGACGCTCGAGGAGGAAGTCTTTTTTGACGATTCAGACTGGCCAGGTGGGTTCGACTGGCGCAGCGAGACCGATGCGGTCTGGCAAGGCCTTGCGGAGGATGCCACCCTGCTGGCGACCTTCCGGACACGCAGGCCCGCCGATCGGCTGCTGTGTCGCGCAGCGGGGGTGATCCACCGCGCCATTGGGTCGAAGTCGCCTGACGAGCTTGAGGCAGCGCGCATTAAACTCGCAAAACTTATGCAAAAACCTGCTGCGCCTCGCATTCATTTTATGCTTGAGGAAGCGGAGCTTTGTCTCGAGCAGATGGCAGAGCGCGCAGAGGCTGAGGACCAAGAGCCGCCGGAAGCCGATCTCGGTCTCACGCCAGAGGCATAAGCCTTCACCCTTCTCAAATTTAAGTCCCTGACCGGCGCCGCAGCGGCGGCCGGGCGGGTGATCTATTGCCACTAAAGGATAAAAAAATGACACATCAACCGACATTGGTTGGGTTCGAAGAGGTGTTTCACGCCCCTTTGAACGAGCCACATCAAGACCTACTTCAGTTTCCTCAGATTGATACTGATGCCCTGCGGTGCCATGGAAAGCAGTACGGCCGCGCAGGCGAGTTGCTCGTTGAAAGCGTTCTTTTGAGCGTCGGCGTACAAAGCGTGGGCGTGGCGGAGCATCTACCATTCGATTGTGTCGTATTTCTCAGCCAAGGTGTTCTTCGTGTGCAGGTCAAAACAGCGACAAGACCGCGCGCGAACTGCTTTAATTTCAACATTTCTCATGGTTACCACCGCTCCCCGGGCGGCGTGCGCCGCTATGCGGAGAATGACTATGATCTACTGGCGCTCGTTTGTTTGTCAGAAAATGTGGTGAAATTTACCGCGGACCGCCGACGGTCACAGACCATTGGTGTCGAGGAAGTTGAGAAGTTGAGGCGACGGCCGGGCGCGAGTTTTGAAGCTGCTTTAAGCGAAGTTGGAGTAGACCAGATGGCCTCAGCTCCCACAGGCCCAATGCCGTTTTTGTTATTGAGAGGGGGCGCAGAATATGACTGAACTTTTAAGCCAATCGCCACTGTTCCCGAGCAAATTTTCTGCCGGACTGGCGCGCCCCACCGTCGCTGCGCTGCGCGAGAGCGCTTTGGCTGAGTGGAAATCGAACGCCGAACGTTTTTATGAATATGGTGACGAGGAAGCTGACGGAGAAGCATCCATCGACCTGTTGCAGCCGCCCGTGCGCCAAATTTTTGAAGATGATGTGAGGCGTAGCGCCGATGGTTTCGAGGGGCCCCCTGCGGCAGAAACCATGACCACTGCTGAAATCGAGCGGTGTGTTGCAGATGGCGAAGACCCTTTTGCCTGTGCGGACCTGAATATCTCACCGCTCTGGCAGATCAAACCTCGGCCTGCCGCCGTTCTCGCCACAATTTTGATGTGTGCCATGGTCAAAGACGAGCAGGCCTTGGCAAAGATTTTCCGATCGGGGTGTATTACCCTGATGCTCTGCCCATCAGGTCCGATGCGGTCGCAAATTGAAAGCGTTGGCGCCGAAGTCCTGACCCATTGGCAGGGGAGGCTGCCCTGTCCATCGGCTCAGCAGGCGGCCCACCATGTTTATGAAAGCGGATCAAGCATGGTGGCGTCGGAGCCAAAACGATCGGTTCCGAAATTCCGACAGGCAATCGATAAAAGTCTGATGCGGCATGTACCCGTTCTGGCGGTCTGTAGCGCGAAGAACCAGCTCTCGGCGGAGCAGGAAAGCCTTGTGCATCAAACCTTCCGCTGGCCTGGTATTTCTCCGAAGGCTGTTATCGAAGTGCTCCGGTGCACACATAGCAATACCCGGCAACTTGCAGAAGATGAACTGCTGAAACGGCTGCCAGATGCTGAAGCGCTTCGGCGTCTCGGGCCGGTGCAAATTGCTGCGGCCTTTGAGGAAGTGACTACCTTACGCGTGGCGGATCGGCTCGCACAGATTACAGCAGCGCAAAGGGAAGGGCCATCAGTTACTCTGAACGACGTGCAAGGACTTGGGGGTGCAGTAAGACCTTTAAAGCAAATGCTGGCAGACCTAAAAGATTGGCGAGAGGGCAGGGCGGCGTGGTCTGAAGTGACGCGGAGCGGGTTGTTCCATGGACCCCCCGGCACCGGAAAGACGATGCTGGCGCATGCATTCGCTGGTTCTGCCGGGATTCCGATTGTCGCAACATCATATTCCGACTGCCAGCGACACGGGCATCAGGGCGATATGCTTGCGGCCCTTTCAGCCGCCTTCGAGCGCGCCGCTCAACAAGCACCTGCGGTGCTGTTTATCGATGAAATCGATAGCTTTTCTGATCGGTCTTCTGGCGGGCAGAACGATGGCTACCTGCGCGGGGTGACCAATGGATTGCTGGAACAAATCAATCGTGCAGCAGATGTCGAGGGCCTGATCCTGATAGGTGCGACCAATCATCTCGACATCGTGGATCCGGCGGTTATCCGCAGTGGACGGTTCGATGTGAAGCTGGAGATCCCGCTGCCAAACCGCGCCGGACTTCTTGCAATTCTCGCCGCAAAATTGAAGGTCGAGGATGGCTCTGATTTGAATTTGGGCTCAATTGCAGACCGCCTCCTCGGCGAGACCGGGGCCACCGCCGAGGCAATTGCGCGTGATGCGCTTGGCAGAGCGCGCACGGATCGGACGCGGTTGCTCCAGCGACATCTGGAAGCGGCCGTAGACCAAGTCGCGCCACCTCTCGAACCGGCCCTGATGCACCGTGTTGCCATCCACGAAGCAGGGCATCTTCTCGCGGCATTGCTGTCGCCCATGCCGACTCCTGTGAGGGCTTGGATGACGGCTCGGGGTGGACATGTTGAGCCAGCTCCTTTGCCTACGATCACTCCTAAGCTGGCAGAGGCCAAACTCAGGATGTGTCTTGCAGGCCGCGTGGCCGAGACTTTGGTGTTGGGCGAAGCGGCCAATGGAGCCGGGCTTGGGGCGGCTAGCGACCTTGCGCAGGCAACTAGGCTTGCGCTGGAGATGGACTTGAACTGGTCGTTCGGCGGCGCTGACTTGATCTGGCGGGATGCGAGCCAAGTGGATTTTGACAGGCTCCCCATCAGGACGCAACGGCGGATCCAGGCGACGTTGCAGGATGCAGAACTGGCTGTCAGCAGTTTGCTTAAGGAACACCTAAATGGTCTGAAGCGGATCGCAGCTGAGCTGATTTGCAGAAGAGAGTTGACCAGAAGCGATTTGGATGAACTTTCCAAAGATTTATTACCTTCGCAGCGTTCCGTAGGCACGACACGCCAGCCAGAATGCCTGCACAACACCTCGTAATTGCGACTTTCCGACTGGCTGGCGGAAGCCCTTTGGGCTCCGGCCACCCCCCAATTCGGGCGTCTTCCCTGTGCCGCCCTATACATGGCGCGCCTCCGGCGGATCCGTGAGGGCGACCCGGGGGTTGGCCGGGCCAACGAATCGAAAGGGTTGTACTTCGGCCCTGCTTCTTCTTAGGCAGGTAGGCGTGTTTTTTATCTTCGGGTGGCGTTTCGCTTGGAGGCACATCTCAGACTCTGAAGCCTCGTGTCGCATGGCGGATTATATCATCATGTGCCGCAGACCGCACAATCACTTCTCTAAACGCCCGTTGATTTATGAAACAATAATCGCGTTGAGCGTGCATCAGTCGCCAGCCGTCGCGCACGCGGCGCAGAACAACGTAAGTTGTGATGCTTCTGCCGATCTGTAAGCGCGCAGAAGACTTTCCCGCCGGGCGAAATCGCACCAAAGTTCCAGCTCGATTCTTGACCCTGATACCGCGAGTATCGAGCAATTTCTCGCAGTCATGAGCGATGCTAATGAGCCTATCGGGGCAGATCGTCCAGGCCCGGGCTTTTCCGTTCACATGGTTCAGAACTGCCGCCATTTCCGCTCTACCGGCCGTGTTGATCTGATGCTTTTCGAGTTTTTTCTGTTCTAATTCAGCCTGGAGGTTCGCAACCTGTTCGGGTTGCCAATTATCCAGCCAGCGCTTTTTTTCTTGGGCCGCTGCCAGTGCTTTTTCTCCCAGCTCGATTTCAAATTCGAGTTTGAATATTTTATTGTCGCCTTTACGGCTGGTTATAATTGGATAGGTCGTCATTTAAAATTTTATCCATTAATTAACTTTTTATGAGAAGTGTCCAGTAATTGAGGTATTCTTTGCTGGAACTCTCACAAACAGATATACATGAAGCTGTTTAAAGAATGATGAAAGCACGAGGAATAATACATTGGGCCTGTGAATTATATCAATTTTAGCTAGCGGTATGGCAAAATCAGGAGGCCTAAGGGGTAACGATATTGCATATTGCCTACGGAGGATCAGAAAATGGATACTGTGCGTGGTGTGGATCGATTTACCATATGCTTCTGTTGCCAAGTCGGCTGGAAACAATTGCCGCTGGGGCGATTGATAGCTCAGTAGATGCTATGTTCTTCAAGGGTATCATTCGAGCTATAGTTCGCCCTCCGTAATCAAAAGAACTGGTAGCCAATCCGCCGCAGCAGGCTATCTAAAGCGTCTAAGCAAAGATCCTCTATGATGGAAAAGCGAAAGGAATGGCGGGGGCGATGGCCACACCGGAAACTGTTGAGAGCCTCAAAACCGAGGTTAAAAGGCTGAATCGCGAACTCCGTGCTTTTGTTGCTGTCGCGCTGCAGCACGGGCTACGCGATTATTGTGCAACTCGGCACCCGAAGTTGACTGCGGAGCTTGAGAAATACTACGCGCATTCACAACTCCGCGCGCACCAGAAATACGATCGAGTCCTTACCAGGATCCGCGATGTTTCCGGATTACAGGGTGCCGCGGGTGATACCGCAGAGCGAACTTATTACCGCAATGAACAGGACAATGTGGCCTATATTGAGCACGCGCTGAAAAATAAACGGTTCGTCCTCGGTGGAATTTGGGTCGCGCCTCAGTATCGCGGCAAGGGTGTGGCCCACAAAATCCTCCGAGTCTTGGTGGAGGCATCTGACGAAGCTGATCTGAGTATTGAGCTCTATCACGAGCCGTTTGGCGAAGAAGGTTTAGGCGTGAATGCGTTAGTGGCCTTCTATAATCGACACGGGTTTACCAGGCATGATGCGGTGCCAGGCGGCATGGTCCGCTTTCCGCGGTCTCCGCTTGATCTCTATACTGACAAGTGAGTCTGGGCGGGCGTCAAATCTGCACATTTTCTGCTGTGTCCAACTCAAAATTGGAAAACGCAGTTTAACCTAGCCATATTTTTTAGGGGAAAATGACGGCGAATTGTAAGGGTGGTACGGTGGGGACAGTAACCGGGAAACAGTCCCGGAAGGCATGAGGTGTCTCAATCCGACCGCGCGTATAGCGTTTCCAGAAGATCGCACCTTATCCGTATTGATCCCTTTGAGCCCGAAGCCTTGCATTTGATCGGCTTGACCAAGCCGGTCAGGGGGGCAGTCACGGTGAGTTACAGTCGGTTCCAGTCGCCCAAATACGTGAACGCTTCCTATACGTTCTTTAACTACATGACCGGGCACGACAGCTTCCTGTTGGTGCCCGGCTTTGCATCGCGCAGTCAAATACGGATCTCAAGTGAAATCTGGGCTTGTGCAACTGCCGTGCTGTTCCTCGGGTGGGTAACGGTCTGCTTTTCGCTTTTTGACCCCCGGAGTAAGCAGTTTGCGCAAAGCTGCTTCTGATACTCCGCCAATGCACTTTTCCAGGGCTAAGGCTATGCGGCGCACATGCGTGACAGACTCCACCCCCGCTATTTCTGCACAGTGTGCTGCCGTCCGCGCAGTTTTCATCTCCGGAAATGGAAAATTCCGGCTCGGGGCGCAGCAGTTTTCGACGGAACTGCTGCGTTCTTCCGCATAAAAACGTCCCGCACTATCCCAATTTCCGGGCGGATTGACTCTGCGGCTCTTCCGGTCTGCGAATTCAAAGCCAGCTTTGATTTCATCTGCTTGATAGGCCAGTTCGGTTGCGAGAACGGTAATCTTATCTTTGTAATTAATAGTCATCTTTTTTCCTAAAATTTAAGTTTGTTATGCGAGTGAGTTGTTTTCGACCATCGCAAGCTATACCTATAGGAAGCTCGTTAAATTATCGTTAACGGTTCCCGAGAATTGAGAATATATTCGAAATTCCGATCGCGGACGACGAATATCCATTCTGATATCCTCCGAGCTATAGAGCCGTTCTAGAGCGCTTTCTGACATCTGCATGTCATCATACTACCGATTGTGGCGCGTCCTGGACCCGATTTATATTTTGGAACCTATTTAGTTAGAGTTTATATTTAAGTGCTACAGCATAACGATATTTGGGGTCGGATGCATAATTGGTCTTCAAATTAGTTTGTAATTTCGAGAATATGGGGGCGTTTTGGGTTGTTGAACTGCTCGCGAGAATTGAATTCGCGATTGGTGCTGCTTTGCTCCGCGCCTCCCAATATCGTGCAATCGCGTATTCGATTAAAAAATAGGCAGGCGGCACCAAAAGTGGGCATTTAGCCTAGCTGCCCATGGGAATCGAAGCTCATATCGTTCGGTCCATTGCTGCAGCGCAGTATCGTGGTGCATCATGGAAGCGAGCCTCCCCCCAACCCTTCGCAGTTTGCCCCTCGCGCGGCGGCACAGCGCCAAACTGGAACATACGAGTGAATTGACATGGATTTATCAGCGCAAATGCTGATCTTTGCCACCGTGGTAGAGCGAGGGAGCATTTCCGCGGCGGCGCGGTCCATGGGCCAAACCCCATCCGCAGTCAGCAAGCAGATCAGCCTTTTGGAGGATCACGCGCACTTTAGTCTGCTCAACCGCACGCGGACCGGCGTTTTGCCGACTCCGGAGGGTCAGGAATTCTATCTTAAATGTCAGGCGATGGCAGAGAAGTTCAAGGACGCTGAAGCGCATATATCTAACCTTGATGATGTGCCGCGCGGCAAATTGCGGATCGCCTCGACGGTGGCTTTTGGCAAATCTCAGTTGATCCCGGCCTTGCCTGTGTTTCTGGCCATGAACCCAGAGGTTGAGGTATCTCTCGAACTGACAGATCGCGAGATTGGCCTGCAAACAGAGGGTTTCGACGCGGCGGTAAGTTTTGCCGAGCAGCATAAGAACCCCGATGTCTTCGTGCGCCGGATAATGCATAGCCACCGCGTGCTCTGCGCGGCGCCGCACTACTCGGTCTTGGCAGTCCCGGTGTCCGGTTCCTGATAGGCTACGTTATAGCCTTGATTAAAAAGTTTTGCGCAGCCGCCGTGTCTGGGTGTTCAGCCAGCATGAAGTCAGAGGTATGGCCAACGCGGTCCGCAGTTTGATACGAATAGAAACAGCTGCCTTTACGAATATTTCGTCCAGGCACCAAGTTAATGTGCGACTTTGAAGGAAGCCATTCTTTTCACTTACCAATCAGGCAGTCTAATTGACCATTCTGGGGAGTATGCGGCAGAAGTTCTAAAGCTTTAGCCCTGCCCCAAGGACCCCTTGGCAGGACGGCTCCGACGCATCTGTTGAAGCATCGAAGACGAGTAAAGGATCAGCGCCGCCCAGATCATCGGGAAGGCAATCATTCGCGCGCGGCCAAACTCTTCGCCGAAAACAAAGACCGCTACGATGAAGATCATGGTGGGCGCGATGTACTGCAGAATTCCGATGGTCGAGAGACGCAAGAGCTTGGCGCCGTTGGCGTAAATTAGCAAAGGCACGGCTGTAACCGCGCCACAGCCCAGCAAAAGCCAAGTATCGATAGGCGCCCCAGTGAGGAAATTCCCCTGACCGGTCGATGTAAGGTAGGCAATATAGGCCAAGGCCGGAACAAGCAGAAGCAACACTTCAAGAAGGAAGCCTTGGTTCGGCCCGATCGGCAGACTCTTTTTGGCCAGCGCGTAAAAGCCCCAGCTCAATGTCAGCCCCAAGGCAACCCATGGGATCGAGCCGGTGTCCAGTGCCAGCACGAGCACGGCCCCCACAGCGAGGCCCACTGCGAGCAATTGCCGCTTGGACATACGTTCCCCCAGAAGAAGGGCGCCCAATAGAATGCTGAATAGAGGGTTGATGTAATAACCCAATGCTGCATCAAGCGCGTGGCCCGAGGCGATCGCCCAAACATAGATGCCCCAATTGATCGAGATCAGCGTGGCCGTGACTGCGCCCATAAGCAGCGTCCGGGGGGAGAGTAAGGCCGCCTTCAAATCCCGCGTCCGCCGCATCGCCACGAGTACAAACGCGGCAATCGGCACAGACCAGACCACCCGGTGGGCGACAACCTCGGCCGCCGGGATATGCGCCAGCGCCTTCATATAGAGCGGCAGGAACCCCCAGAACACATAGGCTGTAATAGCAAAAGCCAGCCCCTGAGGCGTGTCTTCGTTTGTTTTTCTCGTGAGGCTGTCGGGGTTGCGCATGGGTGGTCCTCCGCATTCGTCCTAACCCCTTCTATGAACGTCTGCCAGCGTCAAACTACCGGTCGTCTGAATGGCTGAACTTGCAGGCAGAGCTTGGAATGGCGCTAGGTCGGTTACCCCTCATTTCGGATATCTACCGGCAACAAAGGGATCGCCATTCCAGTACTACGCACGGCGGCTCAGACGGCCTCCAACGAGATTGCGATCCCTTGGCCGACACCGATGCACATTGTGGAAAGGGACTTCTCTCCGGGTTTTAACTCCAGCATGGCCGTGCCGGTGATCCTGGCCCCTGACATGCCAAGCGGATGTCCAAGACTGATTGCGCCGCCGTTGGGGTTCACCCGTGGATCGTCGTCTGCGATGCCCAAATCACGTAAGGTGGCAAGGCCCTGTGACGCGAAAGCCTCGTTCAGTTCGATGATGCTGAAATCCTCTTGCTTCAGCCCGAGCCGCGCCATCAGCTTTTTGGACGCAGGCGCAGGACCAAAGCCCATGATACGCGGTGCGACCCCGGCCGTCGCGCCGCCGAGGACTTTGGCAATAGGGGTCAGCCCATGTTTCTCTGCGGCTTCTTTCGTGGCGAGGATCAAGGCAGCCGCACCATCATTCACGCCGGAGGCATTGCCCGCCGTCACCGTGCCATCTGCTTTGACGAAGGATTTGAGCTTTTGCAGCGCTTCCAAGGTGGTCGAAGGGCGGGGGTGTTCATCTTCTGACAGGATGAGGGGGTCGCCCCGACGTTGCGGAATGGAGACAGGCACGATCTCTTGCGCCAGACGCCCGCTTGCTATCGCGGCACCCGCTTTTTGCTGGGACCGCAGGGCGAAGGCATCTTGATCTGCACGGTTAACGTCAAAATCCTCCGCTACATTCTCGGCGGTTTCAGGCATTGAATCGACGCCATATTGTGCCTTCATCAATTTGTTGACGAAACGCCAGCCGATGGTGGTGTCAAAAACCTCGTTGGCCCGTGAAAAGGCCGTCTCGGCCTTGGGCATCACGAAGGGGGCGCGCGACATGCTCTCAACCCCACCGGCGACGATCACCTCGGCCTCTCCGGCCTTGATCGCCCGTGCGGCGGTGATCACCGCATCCATGCCTGAGCCGCAGAGTCGGTTCATCGTGGTGCCGGGCACGGTCTCGGGGTAGCCCGCCAGCAGCAGCGACATCCGTGCGACGTTGCGATTGTCCTCACCCGCCTGATTGGCGCAGCCGAAGATGACTTCGTCGATCGCCGCGGGATCCAAAGATGGGTTACGCTCGATCATCGCCCTGAGGGGCACCGCGCCCAGATCATCGGCCCGTACCGAAGACAGTGCCCCGCCATATCGGCCAATGGGGGTGCGGATGTAGTCGCAGATATAGACGTCGATCATGCCAATTCCTCCGGTACGATAAGATCGGCAACATCGCCTTCAATGTGCAGCGTGGCCCCGGTGACGGCCTGTAGAGCGTCCATGCTCAGCCCCGGCACTTTCTCCCGCAGGATGAACCTGCCGTCCCTGATGTCGATCACCGCAAGGGAGGTATAGACTTGGGTGACGCACCCCACGCCGGTCAGCGGGAAGGTGCAGCGCTCAACCAGTTTCGGGCCGCCGTCCTTGGTGACATGATCGGTGACCACGGCCACGCGTTTGGCGCCATGTACAAGGTCCATCGCGCCGCCCACGGCAGGCACGCCCTTGGTGCCGACGCGCCAATTCGCCAGATCGCCATTCTGAGCCACCTGATAGGCTCCCAGCACGGCGAGATCGAGATGCCCGCCGCGGACCATCGCGAAACTGTCTGCATGGTGGAAAAACGCGGCACCGGGCTTGAGCGTGATCGGCTTCTTTCCAGCGTTGATCAGATCCCAGTCCTCTTCGCCCTCTTTCGGGGCCTGACCGAAACCCAGAACCCCGTTTTCGGTGTGATAGGTCACATCGCGACCTTCGGGCTGGAACTTGGCGATCATCTCGGGGAAGCCGATGCCGAGGTTGACGTAAGATCCGTCTTCGATGTCCTGCGCCGCGCGCCATGCGATCTGCGCGTTCGAAAGCTTGTCCTGCATGATGTTGAACTCAGCCATCAGTAAACCACTCCCGTGCGCACAAGCACTTCTTCTTGTTGGGGTTCTGCCACTTCCACGATGGCATCGACGAAGATACCCGGGGTGATGACAGCTTGCGGGTCAATGCTGCCAGGCTCCCCCAGCAGGCTGACCTGCGCGATGGTTTTCGCTGCCGCCATGGCCATCAGCGGGTTAAAGTTGCGGCCTGCCATGCGGTAGGTCAGGTTGCCGGTGCGATCCCCGTCCTGCCCCTTGATCAGCGCAAAATCCGCCTTAAGCCATCTTTCGCGGACATACATCTTGCCGTCGAATTCCTCGGTCGGTTTGCCTTCGGCAAGTTCCGTGCCGAAGGAGGTCGGCGTGTAGAAGGCGGGGATGCCGGCACCGGCGGCGCGGATGCGCTCGGCCAATGTGCCTTGGGGGACGAGGTCCAGCTCGATCTCGCCCGCGAGGTACTTTTCATTGAAGGCTTCGGCGTTTGAACTGCGCGGGAACGAGCAGATCATCTTGCGGACCATGCCTGCTTTGATCATCGCGGCGATCCCGCAATAGCCGTTGCCTGCGTTGTTGTTGATGACAGTGATCGCCGCCGGGCTGCCGGTGGCGCGAAAGCGGTCGATAAGGGCGTGGATCAGTTCGATCGGCGCGCCAGAGCCGCCAAACCCTCCGATCATCACCGTCGCCCCATCTGGGATATCGGCCACGGCCTCGGCCACGGTAGGAAGTGCTTTGTCCATTGCTGGTCTCCTCAGGTTGCCGAGGGTCTAGCGGTCAGGCGTATGCAGAGCCAGAAATTTGTGCGTATGTTGACATTTGTTCGTTTCGCGCAATTTGTTGTGCGCATGACGAACAAATCCAGCAGTACGATCTCATCTCTCGCCAAGGGACTTCGGGTGATCGAATGTTTCGACGCACAGCGCCCCAAGCTGTCGATCAGCGAGGTCGCGGCGCTGACCGGGCTTGACCGTGCCACCTCGCGCCGGTGCCTGTTGACGCTCCATGCCGAAGGCTACGCTGCCTATGACGGGAAGTTCTTTACGCTGACGCATCGCTGCTTGCGCCTCGGTACGGGGGCCATCGGTGGCTTGCAACTGCCGCAGGTTGTGCAGCCGTGGTTAGATCAACTGACCGAACAAATCAGCCAGAGCTGCTCCGTCGCCATTCTTGACGAGACCGAGATTGTCTATCTCGCCCGCGCGTCGCAGCGGCGGGTTATGTCGATTGGCCTGATGCCCGGGTCACGCCTGCCGGCACATAGCACCTCCATGGGGCGGGTGCTGTTGGCCGCGATGCCAGATGCGGAAGGGCGCCGGGTCATTGAGGCGTCCGATCTGTCCCCGCGTACCCGGTTCAGTCTGACGGACCCGGAGGAAATCATGGCGCAGGTACAAACGGCGCGGACGCGCGGCTATGCGATGGTCGATCAGGAGGTTGAGATCAGCCTGCGCTCGCTCGCGGTGCCGGTGCTCAACAGCAAGGGTGCCGTGGTTGCGGCCCTGAACACCGGGATGGCAGCAACGCAGCCGGATCCGGAGGAATTAGTCGAGAGTTACCTGCCAGCGCTGCTCAAGGTGCAGGCCGGAATTGCCCGCATTCTTGGATAGGGGCACGCAGGGGGGGGGCGGTCATGCAGCGGGTCATCCCCACTGCATAAATGGATTCACGCCAAATTTGGATTATTTTGCGACGGTCCGATTGGCGATTGCGAATGCCAATGGCGTCGTGAATTGGGTGAAGACAAACGCGATAGGCCAGGCGGTGAGCGCTTGCCAAGGCCAAGCCAAAAGCCATTCCATAGTAAGCCCCATGATCAATAGCGACATTGTGCCTGACATTAAAACCGCCATCATGAAGGTGATGAGGATTTGAGCGAAGATAAGAGTTTTTCGGTTCATTTAGGTCGTTTCCATGTTGCGGTCGGAGGGGGGAACACAACTCCCCCGGCACCGACCATGATAGGTCGATGCCGAGGGTTCGCAGGATACTGCGACTGGATCTCTGGAAATCAGAGGGCCGGAATAACCAACCGGCCTCAGAATCTTTTCGGCGGTTAAGACTTACCGCCAGAGACCTGACCGTGCAAGGTGATCTACCTTTACAGCTTTACGCTTTAGAAAGAGCTCCCGCCGATGTCGGCCACGATAAAATCGATAAGCGTCCGTACCTTGCGCGGCAGGGCGCGGCCTTCAAGGTAAACAGCCGCAACGTCCCCTTTTTCCCCGGTCCACTCGGCCAAAAGCGGCACCAACGCGCCGCCCTCAATGGCGTCACTCACCGCGAAACTCGGGATATAGGCCACTCCAAGCCCTTGGCGCGCGAGTTCTGCCGCCGCATGAGCGGAGTTCACTTGAAATCGTCCTTTGACCTGGACGACCCGCTCCTCAGACGCTCGGGTGAAGTTCCAACGACGCGGAAAGCGCCGGTTCGTGTCGACGATGCAGGCTACCTCGGACAAGTCTTCAGGCTTTGCGATCTCGGGGCTCTGGGCCAAAAAGGCGGGGCTGGCCACAAGAATGCTTTCGAAGCTGGTCAGACGGCGGACCTTCATGGACGACAGATCAAAATGGCCGATGCGCAAGGCAAGATCGATCCCTTCTGATGCAAGGTCCGCATAGGTATCGCTCAATCGCAGATCGATGGTTAGATCAGGATACTTGGCGCCGAAGCGTGCCAGCATACCGGCCACGTAAATCTCGCCAAAAGTGACGGGGGCCGTTATCCGGAGCGGACCGGACAGGCCTTCGGATCCTTGCGAAACTTCCTCCAGGAGGTCGTCGATCCCATCAAGGAGCGCGGGGACACGGGCGAGCAAGGTTTCCCCGGCCGGGGACAGCCCAACTTGCCGTGTCGTTCTTTGCAGCAGGCGAACCCCAATCCTTTGTTCAAGCTCGGCCACATACTTTGACGTCAGGCGGTTGGAGGTGCCTAATTCTTCGGCCGCCGCTGTGAATGACCCACATCGGGCCGTCACCATAAAAGCGCGCAATTGATCTAAAAGGTCCATCTTATTCAGTACATTTTATGGATAGTCATTCCATATATTCGCCATTTTGAGCAAAGGAGGCAAGGCGTATGTAGGGGCCACACCAAAAACAGGCCGCTTGCGGGTGGCCTCCCCCGAAAAGGAAACAAACGAATGACAACGCAATCCAATACCGATCTCGCCGCACTGGCGCTCCGCCTCTCCAGCGGTGTTCTCTTTCTCGCCCACGGGTGGATGAAGGTGAGCTTGTTCACCATTACCGGCACCGTCGCGTTTTTTGAAAGCCTCGGCCTGCCGGGCTTTTTTGCTTACCTGACAATCCTCGCTGAGCTTGGCGGCGGTCTTTTGTTGATCGCTGGCATCGCAGTGCGCCTAGTGTCCTTGCCGTTGTTTGCCATCCTTCTTGGATCGGTCTGGGCCCATGCCGGGTTCGGCTGGACCTTCTCGAACGAAGGTGGCGGCTGGGAATTCCCGCTGTTCTGGGCGGTTGTTCAAGGCGTGATCGCCCTGCTGGGTGCGGGCGCCTATGCGCTGCGCCTGCCGGTGATTGACCGTGCCTTGGGCAAATTCGCCTGATCCGCTGAACCCTTCCGGATCACCCGATCAAGGGTGATCCGGTCAATAGAGGAGAGCTCATTATGCAGACCCATAGCTTGCAGAGCCTACGCGATCGCTTCGCACCTACTCAAAGAATGCCGGTTGTTTTTCTCGGCCATGGGAGCCCCATGCACGCCATCACGGAGGGGCCTTTCAGCCAGGCTTGGGCTACTTTGGGACAGGGCCTGCCACGGCCAAACGCGATCCTTGTGGTATCGGCGCATTGGATGACGCGCGGAACAACGCTGGTCGATGTCTCCGCACTGCCGCGCACGATCCACGACTTCAATGGCTTTCCCGACGCGCTTTATGCTGAGCAATACCCGGCACAGGGCCAGCCGGAGCTGGCGCGCGAAGTTGTCTCCCTCCTCGCGAGCCACCGGGCCGAGGAAGACGGCACCTGGGGGCTAGACCATGGCGCTTGGGCGGTTCTTAAGCATCTCTACCCGGAAGCGGATGTTCCTGTTTTTCAGGTCTCCATTGACATGGCGCAGGGGTTGGCACATCAACTTGAGATCGGCCAAGCACTGTCCCAGCTACGAGACCGGGGCGTGCTCATTCTCGGGTCTGGCAATATCGTTCATAACCTGCGGCGGCTGAGCTTTGTCGGAAGACCCGAAGCTTTTGCGCTGGAGTTCGATGATCTGGTTACCGGTCGTTTGATCGACCGTGACTTCGAAACGCTGGCAAATCGCGAAAAGCTGGGCTCTCTACTGACCGAAGCGCACCCCAGCGTGGACCACTACTTGCCCGCGCTCACAATCGCGGGCGCATCGGATCAGCGCGATGACCTGTTGTTCATGACCGACAGCATCGACCTTGGGTCGATCTCCATGCGGTCCTTTATCTTCCATCCGAAATAGGCGACGGCGGCCTTCGAGGTTCAGGTGAGGGTAGCAGCGTCCCATTGACTCTCTGTATTCGTACAGAATTTGCACTTCGTTTGTGAATCCACCCCGACATTGCCATGTTGCAACCAAGTAGAAATGTCACCGGGTTTGCAAAGCAGGAATGTCACCAAAATCGCTGAGATGAGCAAAGCCTGACAGGGCGGAGACCTCAATTATCGCAGCCCTGGCTGGCTTTGCGGGCCGCGTTTCGCTTGCGGTCTGCGAGGGTGTTCCAGCCGTTGTTGCGTCGTCCGCTCTTCCGGTATCCGTTTCTGGCACTTTCCGGGCGCACCTCGGCGCTGACGGCGGCCTTGTCCTGTTCGGCCTTGATATGAGCCAGCACTGCGCTGAGGTGTTTGTTGTCGGTGATTGCCGCGTGCGTGACGCGCTGCTGATGCGGATCGAAGATGGTGCAGGGCAGGGCGATGCCATTGTGTCGAACCTGGATGCGCCCGTTAGGGAACTCGTAGGTGTCGGCGTATTTGCCGACCAGACCGCGCGTCAGATCGTTGACCTCCAGCCGGATGCGCTTGTGGTCGTACTTCAGGGTCAGATCTTTGCTGACATAGCGTTTGTTGCGCAGACAGAAGATCTCGGCCAGCCGATCCGGTGCGGCGTTCAACGCACGGTGCAAATTGTCCGGACGGGCAGCGGGCTTGGCAAACCTGTCATTATAGCGTTCCATGAAGCCAGGGAGGAAGGCATTTGCAGCCTTCATGTCCGAGATGCCCGCGATGCGCAGCTCTTTGACCAAGCGGTCCTGTAACGTCCGGTTCGCACGTTCCACGCGGCCCTTGGCCTGGCTGGTATTGGCGCACAATATCTCGATCTGCAGCTCTGCCAAAGCGCGCCCGAACTGGGTCATGCCCGTCATGTGCTCGCTGGGTTTTGGTACGCGAAAGACCGTGTGTTTGTCGCTGTAGAACGCGACGGAGCGGCCGTGCGTCGTCAGATAGCGCTCCAATGCTTCGAAGTAGCTGAAGGTGCTCTCTGACTTGACGAAGCGCAGTTCCATCAACGTGCTAGTGGCGTCGTCGATGAACACGAGCAGGGTGCAGGGATCTCCCCGATCCTCGAACCAACGGTGCTCCGAGCCGTCAATCTGGATGAGTTCGCCAAAGCATTCTCTACGCAATCTGGGTTGATGAAATGTCCGGCGCTGTTTGCGCGAGAGCCAAAGACCGCCTTCCTGCATCCACTTGCGAACCGTCTCGCGCGACACCTTGAACCCGTGATGCTCGGCCAGCATCTCCGCTGCTAGGGTTGGCCCAAAGTCGGGATAGTTCTCTCTGATCAGCGATAGAGCGTAATCCCGTTTGGCTTTATGGATGCAATTGTTCGGGGGCTTGCCGCGCGCCTTGTGCCGGATCGCCGACGCGCCATCCTGACGATAAAGCTTCAACAGCCGGAATACTTGCCGACGCGTCAGCGCCAACATGTTCGCTGCGTTGTCTACGGTCAGCCGACCATCATCGACCTGCGCCAAAACCTCCACGCGGTTCAACTCGCGCTCGCTCATAACCACCCATCCCATGTCCGCTCATCCTCCCACCGTTATGCGAGGAGAGTGACATTCCTGAATTGTTCATGGGTGACATTTTAGCTTTGCGGCTGGTGTCTCAAGGGTCGTTGCGACAGTTTCCGCTATCTCAGTTTCCTCAACTCTTCCCTGAACGCTTCCGTCGGTGTGCGCCAACCAAGGCACTTTCTTGGCGTGCCGTTGAGGCGGTCACAAATCGCCTTCATATTGCGATTTGAGAGCGCCGCGAGCTGGGTGTCACGGGGAAGATATCGCCGTGCGCGTTTGTTGAGGTTCTCGACCGAGCCTTTTTGCCAGGGTGCTTGTGGGTCACAAAACCAGCTGTCAGTGCCGATGCCCGACTTGAGCTTTCTCCACTCCCGGAATTCGAAACCACGGTCAAAGGTGATCGATTTGCGGGCCGGCTGGGGTAGGGGTTCCATCACATCCATCAGCTTGCGCATGAAGTGGGTCGAACTGCGGTCGTTGTTGCGAAACAGGACGGCGAACCTGGTCTTGCGTTCGACGAGCGAAGCCACGTTCATCTTGCCATTGGCACGTTAAAAGATCATCAGATCGCCTTCCCAGTCACCGAACGCCTCGCGTGTC
>NZ_LWER01000140.1:0-277 GCF_001634775.1 Sulfitobacter sp. HI0027 | reverse complement strand
GAATTTGTCGGCAAGCTGGGCGACGACGCACTGTGGAAACAGCTTGGCTGACGCTTAGGCGTCGGCTTTTGGCGGGGTCTCGGCCTGACGGCGGGCAACTTCGTTGCGGTAGAGCGACAGGAAGTCGATGTTCTCAAGGTTCAGCGGCGGGAAGCCACCATCGCGGGTCACGTCGCTGACGATGCGGCGCAGGAAGGGGAAGATCATCCGCGGGCATTCGATCAGCAGATAGGGGTGCATCTGCTCTTCAGGCACGCTTTCGACTTGGAAAATACCG
>NZ_LWER01000139.1:0-18137 GCF_001634775.1 Sulfitobacter sp. HI0027 | reverse complement strand
GCTCGACTGTTTTGGTCGCAACAAACCGCATGGTGGGTCGGGTCACTGCCTCGCAAATTGCTTCGGCGTCAATGGCATCAGACTTACCGCGTTTGACATATGGCTTCACATACATCGGCGGAATCAGCCGAACCTCGTGACCAAGAGCTGTCAGTTCACGGGCCCAATGATGCGCACTGCTGCACGACTCCATGCCAATCAGGCACGGATCCAGTTTTGCAAAGAACGGCAGAAATTGCGTTCGTCGCAGCGGCTTGTTGAACACGACTTCTTCGCTCGCGGTGATCCCATGGACCTGGAAAACGTTCTTGGCCAGATCAACGCCGATTGTGGTAACTTGCATGGGGTGGCTCCTCTCATAAGCAGATTTTGACAACTGCACTATGGCGCATTGCGACGCCGGTTGAAGCAGGAGCCATCCACCCCATCAGCTTTCCGCCCCTTCCGTCGTAAACTCCGGCTCGTATGCAACAGATGCACCATTTTCTGAATGTTGAGAATATAATGATATTTCAATGATCTAGCTGCGATTTGTTGCTGCCAATACTTACTGCCGCTCGCATCGTTTACGGCTGCATTAACCCTTGTCTCCTAGAAATTACCCAAGCGCATTCCTTTTTAATTCTGATGGAGCTAGTCATGGGTATGACCGACACAGTTTTCTTTCCGTCTGATGTGGCGCTTGCCGCGATGGGCAACACGTCCAAGCGATGGCAATCGCATCTTGAGCAAGGAAAAATCTACATAGAATCCGGGTTTCAGGCGCACAAGGCAAGTGGCCCGGGCCGGGGACGTAAGCGCCAAATTTCGCTAGAGGCTGTGGTTCAAGGGGCGATAGCTTTGGCGCTTATGGGTGCCGGAACCAAGGTAGAAGTAGCCTATCGCATTGGTGCCGACTTCGCATATTCGAGCAGGATCAATGGTCCCCGGCTAACCGATGCAGGTGCACCGCTGGAACCTGCACAGGATCGCTTCGCATGCAAGTTGTTCGGGCAAGGGTAAACCCTTTTGGTTTATGCCGTGGGTGCGGGTTGCGACGAAGACGGCGCGCTTGCTATCGTATCCGACGCAGACCCGGCAGTTGCTGGCGTGGATGGGTTCGGGCAAGCGGCTATGCTGATTGATTGCGTCAACAGTACAGATGGCTCCCCCCGCGTGGTGATGAACCTCACTTTGCTTTGCGCACAGATCGCCAGATCCCTCGATATCGATTTTCAAAGGGCTTTCGGATGGGTGAACGCATGAATACTGATCAATCTACTATGCAAATATCCCTCATCTCATCTGACGATCTTGCCGCCAGAATGGGCTATTCCAGTACGACTTCGGCCTTTCGTGATTGGTGCGCCAGCATGAGGATTGCGCCGGTGCCCGGGCGGCGCGGGTTTTTCGACCCCGCGCTTGTTCGTCGCCGACTGAATGAGGCACAGGGGCTATCCGAGTCTATTGATGGTTCGGCGAATGGCCTTATCATGGCAAGGCGGGCGCGTAATGCCGCGCGGTAACCTCCCCCCAGAAGTTCACCGGGTCAAGGCAAAGCTGGTCGATGGCACTGTGTGCTATTACTTTTCGCTTCGCGGTCGCAGAGGCACGGGCTTTTGGAAAGATGCACGCCCATTTCCCAAGTCCCCGAATTTCTTCACAGCGTATTCCGCCGCAATGGCGAGAGCATTGCCCAAGCCAAATACGTTAATGACAGAAGCCGTTGTTGACGCCTATATCTCATCGGCTGAATTTCTCTCCCTAAAGCCGCGCACGCAGTCGGACTACCGCCGATGGGCCATGAGGTTCGCTGTCGAATTTGAGTCTGACCCTGTGGCGATGTTTGAGGACGCGGCCTCTCGTGCCGAGGTCAACCAATGGCGATCGAAGTGGAACTACTCGCCAAAGCAATACGACTACGCTGGAACAGTGGTGACGCGCATTCTCAATTGGGCGCGGGAACAAGGCAAGATAGCAGAGCATCATTGCAGCTTCGCAAAGGTATATCGCTCTGATCGCTCAGACGTAGTCTGGACCCCGGTTCAGGTGGAAGCCGTGCGGGAGCGCGCGCCCGAATGGGTTGGCCGTATTTTGGTCACCGCTTGCGAAACCGGAATGCGCCCCGGTGATTTGGTCAGGCTCTCCAAGGCTCACATTGAATCTACGCCCGGGGGCCGTCGTATTCGCATTAAAACAAATAAGCGCGGCAAATCTGCATTCGTTCCGGTCAGTCAAGCAATGGCCGAAATCATAGATGCCACCCCGAACGACAGGTTGCTTATCCTAGCGAATGCCAGCGGTGGTCCTTTGACTGAACACCGGGCCTCTGAGGGTGTGCGCCAGTGGCGCAACAAGGCTGGTCTGACGCCAAACCGGCTCGGCTATGACTTGCGGCTCTATGACGCCAGAGGCACCGCTGCAACGCGATTGCTACGCGCTGGTCTGTCCTTGGCACAGATAGCCGGTTGCATGGGTTGGTCCTTGCGCACGGCAGCCGCCATGATCGAGCGATATGCACAAGTATCACCGGACGAAACCGACGCGGTTCTAACCCTTTTAAACACAGCCAGGGAGGGCGGAACGTGAACGAAAATGTAAAATGGCCTGTAAAATGCTCGCAGCAGGCGCGAGAAAATGAGCCTAAGTCACTGAAAATATTGGAGGCGAGTACCGGAATCGAACCGGTGTACACGGATTTGCAATCCGCTGCGTAACCACTCCGCCAACTCGCCGACCGGTGGTTGGCGCACTGCTAACGGATCACGAGGAAGGCCGCAAGACCCATATGCGTGTGAAAATGCGGTCAGGGCGTTGCCGCTGGCCCGGCAATGTGGCACATCACTCTTCAGACACCCTGAACGAATGAGTTTAGCTGATGAGTGATTTCGCCGCCCGCCGCGTAACCATGGTAGATACGCAGGTCCGCCCTTCGGATGTGACCAAGTTTCCAATCATCGACGCGATGTTGACCGTGCAGCGCGAAGACTTCGTGCCCGCCGCGCAGCGCGAGGCCGCCTATCTGGGCGAGAACCTTGATCTGGGGCAGGATCGCGTGCTGCTTGATCCGCGGACATTGGCCAAAATGCTCGATCACCTCGACATCACGAACGACGAGCTGGTGCTCGATATCGGCTGCGCCATGGGCTATTCCAGCGCCGTGATCGCCCATATGGCCGAGGCCGTCGTCGCCGTTGAGGAAGACGAAGCGATGGCCGCCGAGGCGCAGGAAGCGCTGGCGCAGGCCGGAGCGGACAATGTGATCGTGCATGTCGCCCCGCTGACCGAAGGCGCGCCGCAGCATGGTCCCTATGATGTTGTGATGATTCAAGGGGCGGTGGGCGACGTGCCCGAAGCCTTGCTCGAGCAGGTGAAAGAGGGTGGGCGTATTGCTTGTCTCTTTATGGATCGGGGTCTGGGCGAAGTGCGCGTGGGCTATAAACGCGGTGGCCAGGTGTCCTGGCGGCCCGAATTTAACGCCGGTGCGCCGGTACTGCGTGGCTTTGAACGTCATGCAGAATTCCAGCTGTAAGCGAAAGATGGCGCGCCGATCCGTATCGCGCGCCGCGACGCTTTCAGGGTAGGGGCACCCGTCCCGATCGGCCTATGGGCCGGTCTAAAAGGTCTAAAAAAGCCATTCAGGGGCATTGAGCCATGAGCGCAAATAGTTTCACGAAAACCTTTAAACGTTTTGCCATCGCGGTGCCGGTGAGCCTTGTTTTGGCGAGCGGCGCTGCCCTGCCGCGGCAGGCCTCGGCGGAAACATTGGCCGACGCGCTGGTGGGGGCCTATGAGCATTCAGGTCTGCTTAACCAGAACCGCGCGCTCCTGCGCGCCGCCGATGAGGATGTGGCCACGGCGAAGTCGACGCTGAAACCTGTGCTACAGTGGGCGGCGGGGCTTACACAAAGCTTCGGCACCACGCGCAGCTCTTCGCTGCTGCCGGCGCAGTCGACGGAAAGTCTCAAGGCGTCGATCAGCTTGATCGGTGAGCTGTTGCTCTATGATTTCGGCGCGAGCGCCTATCGGGTGGAGGCCGCGAAAGAAACCGTGCTGGCCACCCGTCAGGCCTTGGTGAACCTAGAGCAGCAGGTGCTTCTGCGCGCGGTTGCGGCCTATATGGGCGTGATCGAAGCCTCGGAAACGGTCGAGTTGCGCAACAACAACTTGCGGCTGCTGACCCAAGAACTGCGCGCCGCGCGGGATCGTTTCGACGTGGGCGAGGTTACCCGCACCGATGTGGCCTTGGCCGAAGCGCAGCTTGCCGATGCCCGCAGCGGGCTGGCCGGGGCCGAAGGCACGCTGCTGCGTGCGGTCGAGGAATATCGCAACGCGGTGGGCCGTGCGCCGGGCAACCTCAGCCAACCGCCGAGCCTGCCGAATATCGGCGGTGATCTCGCGTCGGCCAAGGCCTTGGCCGTGCGCACCCACCCGTCGATCATCGCCGCACAGCATCAGGTGGCGGCTGCCGATCTTGGCGTCGAAGCCAACGAGGCGGCCATGGCCCCTCGGATTACGCTGAACGGCCAATATGGCCTGAACGAGACCTTCGACAGTGAGGCCTATACCCGCAGCGGCAGCGTCGGGGTGCAGGTTGGGCAGACCATCTATCAGGGCGGGGCGTTGTCCTCGGCCGTGCGCAGTTCGATGGCGCAGCGTGACGCACAGCGTGCGAACCTGCATGTGGTGCGCCAAGACGTCGAGCAGGAAGTGGGCAATGCCTATGCGGCTCTGGCCTCGGCACGGGCGCAGTTGGAAGCCTCCGACCGGCAGATCCGAGCGGCGCGTATCGCTTTCCGCGGCATCCGCGAAGAAGCCACCCTCGGCGCGCGCACCACATTGAACGTGCTGGATGCCGAACAATCGCTGCTGGATGCGGAATCGACCCGCGTGTCGGCCCGCGCCAACCTTTATGTGGCGGCCTATTCCGTGCTGGCGGCCACGGGGCGTCTGACCGCGCAGGACCTGAAGCTGCCGGTGCAGATCTATGACGCGGGGGCCTATTACAACCTTGTTAAGGACGCCCCTGCTAAATACTCCAAAGAGGGCCAAGCGCTGGATCGCGTGCTGCGCGCGTTGCAAAAAGACTGACGTTTCGCACGGTCGTTTGGCATTTTGCACCGCCCCATTGTGAGAATCCTCCCGCGCGGTTAAGATATCCGCGAGGCAAGAGTGGTAGAGAAATATGTCCGAACCCGTCACAAATGCGGAGGTGGAAGACGTGCTGTCGTCGATTCGCCGATTGGTGTCCGAAGACAAGCGTCCCCTGCAAACGTCCAGCCCTGCGTCGGTGCCCAGCCCCGTTGAGGCGCCCGGTCCTGTAACCGACGCCGAGGCTCAGGCTGCTGCCCCCCAGCAGCAGGACGAGGGGGCAGAGTTCAAAAGCATGCGCTCGACCGCGGCGGATAAGATCACGTCGGAGGACTTCACCCCGCATCTGTCGCTGCGTGCCACCACTGCCAGCCCAGCACGCCCTGATTCCGATGATGAAACCAGCGAGCTGCCCAAGACGACGCCGCAGCCGCTGAGCCTTACCCAAGCCATGCAGACCGATGAGGATGACAGTGCCGACGAGACAGAGCGTCCCTTCGTTTCCGCCCGCCATCCTGCCACCCCCCCAGCCGACAAAACGCTAAGCGCGTCGAGCGACCGTTTGGTGCTGACCCCGGCGCTCAGGGTGGCCACCTCGGACGGCAAAGACCGCCCGCAGCCCGCCGCCGTTGACCCCGCCAAGGTCTCGCCTTTGGACTATGACATGCTGCATGACGATCCCAGTGATCTGCATGCCGAAGACTACGGCACCCCCGCTTCAGAGCCCGTTTCAGACGCCGCGGCGGAGGTTGAGGCCAAGGCCCGGGCCGTCTCCGAGGCGGTGGCCAAGGCCACGGGCGCAAGCCGCAGTGACAAGCTGGCCGCGTTGGAGACAGCCATCGGCAAGATCTCTGACGATTGGGACCCCGACGCCCCCGGCGACAACGACTATTCCGGTACAGAGCCCCCGGCGATGGAGTGGAAAGACGATGCGGAGCTAGAGGCGCCAGAGGCACCGATCGCCGACACGGCAATGGTAGAGGCTAAAAAACCGGCCCCGCGCCGCCCGCAGCCCTCGACACCGCAGGTCGAAGAACAGGTGCGCCGTTTTGCCGACAGCGGCCCGCGTGTCGCCGATCCGGCGGCGACCGCACCGGAATTCGGCTATACCGTCTCTGCGCAAGATGAAGCCGTGGCGGGCGATGACCAGTTCCTTGACGAAGAGGCGCTGCGCGATCTGGTGACAGAGATCGTCCGCGCCGAGTTGCAAGGCGCTTTGGGCGAACGGATCACCCGCAATGTGCGCAAACTGGTGCGCCGCGAGATCCACCGCGCCCTCACGGCACAAGACCTCGAATAGGCCAAGGGGCGGCACCTGCTGGCCATCCCCTGACAAGATGACGCTGCGCGACCCGCCGCGCGTGGCCTTGCGCGATATGCGCCGCCGTTTACATTAAGGCCAACAGGTCGGAAGGATCACCGATGGAATTGACGGTTAACGGCACGGTCCACGAAGTGGACGTGGAAGACGACATGCCGCTCCTGTGGGTCTTGCGCGACGTGTTGGGAATCACCGGGCCGAAATACGGCTGCGGCATCGCGCAATGCGGTGCTTGCACCGTGCACGTCGATGGGCTGGCCGTGCGGTCTTGCCAATTGCGGGCGGCGGATGTGAACGGCAATGTCACCACCATCGAAGGCTTGGGCACGCCGGAAGCGCTGCATGTGGTGCAGGCGGCATGGGTGGAGCATCAGGTCGCGCAATGTGGCTACTGCCAATCCGGACAGATCATGCAGGCAGCCTCGTTTCTTGAGTTGAACCCCGAGCCGACGGACGATCAGATCGATGCCGCGATGAGCGGGAACCTCTGCCGCTGCGGCACCTACCCGCGCATCCGCGCTGCGGTCCACAGCGCCGCCGCGCGTTTGCGGGGGGCCTGAATATGTCGCGCCTGCGCACCATCACCCGCCGCAGTTTCATCGTCGGTTCTGCGGCCATTGCCGGGGGTGTCGCCTTTGGCACCTATCTTTATAAACGTGACCTAAAGAACCCGCTGCTTGAGGGGCTTGCCCCCGGCGCGGCGGCGATCACACCCTACGTCAAAATCGACGCAAGCGGTGTCACCTTGATCACCCCGCGCGCCGATGTGGGGCAGGGGGCCTATTCTATCCAAGCTCATATGATTGCTGAGGAATTGGACGTCGATCTTGATGCGGTTCAGATCACGCCCGGCCCTCCTTCGCCGGTCTATTACAATGGCGTGGTCGGGGTTGAGGCGATGCCGATTGCCGCGACCTCTGAAACGCTGCTCGCGCGGACCGGGCGCGGGGCGTCGGATGTGGCGGGGAAACTGCTGGGCCTGCAACTGACCGGCGGCAGCTCTACCGTGCCGGATATGTATGACCGCTTGCGCATGGCCGGGGCTGTGGCACGTGAAACGCTTTTGGCCGCCGCCGTGGCGCAGACAGGTCTAGAGCGGAGCCAGCTTAAGACCGAAGCGGGCGCCGTGGTGCTGCCCGATGGGATGCGCTTGGCCTATCAAGACCTTGCCGCCGCCGCAGCAGAGATTGATCCGGTGACCGAGGTCGCGCTGCGCGATCCCAGCGACTGGCGGCATTTGGGCAAGACGCAAATCCGCACCGATATCGTGCCGAAATCCACCGGCACCCAGACCTATGGCATCGACATGGCGATGGAAGGGATGCTCCATGCTACGACCCGCACCAACCCGGCGCAGGGTGGAAAGATTATGGGATTTGATGCAGGCCGCGCCGAAAAGATGCGCGGTGTGAAGGCGGTGTTGCCGATCACCGGCGGCGTCGCGGTGGTTGCCGATAATACATGGCGGGCCTTTCAGGCCGCGCAGGCGGTGGAATGCGATTGGGGGCCGTCGCCCTATACCGGCGATACGGCGGAGCAGTTCAAAGCGGTCGCGGCCTCCTTTACCGAAGACCGCCAAGACAGCCGGTTCCGCGATGACGGCGACATGTCCGCCGCCCTTGCCGACGGCGATGTGCTGGAGGCCGAGTACCGCATTCCCTATCTGGCCCACGCCCCGCTTGAGCCGATGAGCGTCGTGGTGAAGCTTGAGAAGGGCCGCGTCGACATTTGGACCGGCACGCAGATTCCGCGTTTCATGCAGGCCAATGTCGCCGCGCTGACTGGCATCGACGCCGAGAACGTGCATATCCATGTGCTGATGTCAGGCGGCAGTTTCGGGCGGCGGCTGGAGGATGACTATACTCTGCGTGCCGTCGAAGTGGCGCAGCAGATGCCGGGCACACCGATCAAGATGGTCTGGTCGCGCGAAGAGGATTTCACCCATGACTTCCCCCGCCCACTGGCCATGGCCCGTGCCCGTGGCAAGGTCTCGGACGGGCAGATCACGGCCTATGATCTGGCCGTCGCGGCACCTTCGACGGCGGAATCGCAAATGGCGCGGTTGAACCAGCCGGTTTTTGGCCCCGACATCGCCATCGTGGCGGGGGCGTGGGATCAGCCGTTTGCGATCCCCGACTACCGTGTCACCGGCCACCGGGTGCCTGCGATGGTGCCGGTCAGTTCATGGCGCTCTGTCGGGGCCTCAGGCAACGGCTTCTTGCACGAAAGCTTCATGGATGAGATGTGCCATGCGGCGGGTGTCGATCCTTTGGAGGAAAGGTTGCGGCTATGCACCCATGTGCCATCGCGCGGGGTGTTGGAGGCCGTGGGCGAGATGTCGAATTGGGGCGCAGACCTTGGGCCGGGGCGGGGCCGGGGGCTGGCATTTTGCCTGTCCTTCGGCGTGCCGGTGGCCGAGGTGGTCGAGGTCAGCCAAACCGAAGCGGGTCTCAAGATCGACCGCGTTTTCGTGGCCGCCGAAGTGGGCCGCGTGTTGGACCCGGTGAACTTTGAGGCGCAGCTTTCCGGGGCGGTGATTTGGGGCTTGGGCCATGCGATGAACTGCGAGCTTACCTATCGCGACGGGGTGCCGCAGCAGGACAACTATCACCTCTACGAAGGGCTGCGGCTGTACCAGACGCCCAAGATCGAGGTGCGCGGGCTAGAGAATGGCGGCAAACTGCGCGGCATCGGTGAGCCGGGCGTGCCACCTGCCGCGCCTGCGCTGGCCAATGCGATCTTTGCCGCCACGGGTCAGCGTATCCGTGAACTCCCCCTCTCCAAATCCGTGGATTTCGCATGAAATACCTCTCCATCTGTGCCGCGCTGATGCTGGCCGCCCCTGCGACCGCGCAGGACGATCCCAATCGCGTCGAGGGGCTGGCGGCTTGGGACCGGATCTTTACCGTCACCTCGCACCCGCGCTGCACCAACTGCCATGTAGGCGAAGAGGGTCAGCCGATGTGGCAAGCATTGGGCTATGGGCCAGAGGCGGTGCATGGCATGAACGTGCGCGCGGGCGAGAGCCGGATCGGAGCCGAAAGCATTCCCTGCGACGCTTGTCACGTCACCTCTGCCGCCGCCAATACCGTGCCCCACGCCCCGCCGCATATCGACGATGCGTGGCGGCTGCCTCCGGTGGAATTGGCGTGGCTCGGCAAGACCTCGGCAGAGGTCTGCACCCAGTTGCGCGACCCTGAAACCAACGACGGGCATGACATCGCCTCACTGGTCGATCACCTGCAAAACTCGGCCTTTGTAAACTGGGGTTTCGCCCCCGGCGCGGGGCGGTCGGTGCCCGAAGGATCGCTTGATGCGCTGGTGCATGATGTGACGGTCTGGGGCGCTGCGGGCACCCCCTGCGAAGGGGATTGAGGGTCAATCGCTCATCGCGCGGGCCAGTCTGCGAATGCGCAGGGCGCGGTTCAACTCCCCGCCAAAGATCAGCACCAGTGCGGCGAGATACATGAAATACAGCGCCGCGATGATCCCCGCCATGCCCGCGTAATAGCTGGCATAGGTGCCAAAGCTGCGTAGGTAGGACGAAAAGAGCACGGCAAGCAGGGTCCATGCAACGGCGGTTGCCACCACCCCGGGCCAGATGTTGTTAAACTTGGTGCGCCGGGCGGGCAGGATCACATGGGCGGCAAAAAGCGCCACCAGCAGGATCGTCGCCGAGACCGGGAAGCGCACAAGGCCGACGGTCACCGAACGCGGATCGAAGCCCGGCATTAACATATGCAGCCAAGACCCGGCCCGAGGGGCCAGCACCAGTAGGTAGCCCACGATCACGAGGATCAGGCTCGCCAGCAGCACCATGGCCACCTGCACCGCATAGATGGTGAAGACCGAGCGCGTCTCGCGCAGCCCATAGGCGCGGTTCAGGCCGATGCGGACCCCATCGACCCCGCCCACGGCAAACCAGACGGTCAGCAAGATACCCACGCTCAGCAGATCGCCGCGCGGCACGGTCATGACCTTTTCCACCTCTGACACGATGGGTTCGATCAGGGCAGGGGGGACGATGGCGATCAGGAAATGGATCAAGTCATCGGCCATCGACCGATCGCCGACAAAGGCGGTGAGCGAACTGGTAAAGATCAGGAACGGGAAAATCGCCAGCAGCGCGCGAAAGGCAACGTTTCCGGCCATACCAAAGGCATCATCGCTCCACAGGCGCAGCACCGCTTCGTGCAGAACTGCGCGTGCGACCCGCAGCCCGGTGCCGTGAAACAGGTCCTCGGGGTTCTCGCTGAGAACACCGTGGGTCAACACGACTTCGCGCTTTTGGTCCTGAGCCGATCTGGCGTCCATGCCAATGCCTCGTTTTCATCCCATGAGGCTAAGCTAGTGCCCGATGGCCCGGGCTGCCACCTTGATGACGGGCCACTGGCAAGAGCAGGCTCATGCGATTGATCTTGCCAAAGGGTGATCGCTCCACTTGACGCTCGCAGAGCGATAAAATAGGAGGGAGGCCGTAGCGCGGGCGTTGTGTAATGGTAAGACCTCAGCCTTCCAAGCTGATGATGCGGGTTCGATTCCCGCCGCCCGCTCCACTCTTTCCCCAGACCTGTTTTGACCGCCGCCACCGCGCGGGATAGTTGCGCCTGCTGCGCGCAACAGGGGCGGCAGATTGTCCCCATGAGGGCGGTCTTGCTTGACCCTGCCCAGCCCCCGCGCCATGACCGATGTGGAAAGACAAAGGAAAGCCCATGGCCCGCACCCCAGCCCCCGCACAGTCCGCCAAAGATGAACGCGAAAAGTCGCGGCGGATCGGCGCTCTGGCGGCGTTGATGCCCTTCATGGCCCCTTACCGCGTGCTCATGGCCGCCGCCGGGGCGGCGCTGGTGCTGACCGCGATGATCTCACTGACGCTGCCCTTGGCGGTGCGCCGGGTGATCGACAATTTCGGCACCGGGGAGAGCGAATTGCTCGACCTTTATTTCGTTGCCGCCCTGCTGATCGCGGCGCTGCTCGCCGTGGGCACCGGGCTGCGCTATGCGCTGGTGACGCGCTTGGGCGAACGGGTGGTGGCCGATATCCGGCGCGCGGTTTTTGACCGCGTGGTGGGCATGAGCCCCTCGTTCTATGAGCGCATCATGACCGGCGAAGTGCTGAGCCGGATCACGACCGACACGACGCTGATCCTGTCGGTGATCGGCTCTTCGGTCTCAATCGCGCTGCGGAACCTGTTGATCTTTGTCGGGGGCTTGGGGCTGATGCTGCTGACTTCGGCCAAGCTCACCGGACTTGTGCTGCTGATCGTGCCTGCGGTGGTGATCCCGATCCTGACGCTGGGCCGCCGCCTGCGGGTGCTGAGCCGAGAGAACCAAGACTGGATCGCGGCGAGTTCGGGCAGCGCCTCTGAAACGCTGGGCGCGGTGCAAACGGTGCAGGCTTTCACCCATGAGGCCGCAAGCCGGGGCCAATTCGCGCAGATGACCGAAGCCTCTTTCGACGCCGCGCAGCGCCGGATCAAGACCCGCGCCGCGATGACGGTGATCGTGATCTTTCTGGTCTTCGCGGGCGTGGTGGGCGTGCTGTGGATCGGCGCGCGGGATGTGCGCGCCGATGTAATGAGCGCGGGCGCGCTGGTGCAATTCGTGATCTATGCGGTCATGGTCGCGGGCGCGGTCGCCGCCCTGTCCGAGATCTGGGGCGAGTTGCAGCGCGCAGCGGGTGCCACGGAACGGCTGGTTGATCTGCTCCAGACCGAGGACACGGTGCAAGACCCGTCGCCCGAGGCGCAGACCACCCTGCCGCAGCCCGTGGCGGGCAAGATCGCCTTTGAGAACGTGCAATTCACCTATCCCGCCCGGCCCGATGTGGCGGCGTTGGATGGCATCGATCTCGAGATCAATCCGGGTGAGACGGTGGCCTTTGTCGGCCCCTCGGGCGCGGGGAAGACGACGATCATTCAGATGATCCTGCGCTTTTATGACCCGCAGTCGGGGCGGATCACGCTGGATGGTGTGGACCTGCGCGATGTGGCGCGGGATCATTTCCGCCGTGCTGTTGCGCTGGTGCCGCAAGACCCGGTGATCTTTGCCGCCACGGCGGCCGAGAATATCCGCTTTGGACAGCCCGATGCCAGTGACGCAGAGGTTGAGGAGGCCGCCCGCGCCGCCGCCGCGCATGATTTCATCACCGCATTGCCCGACGGCTATGACAGCTATCTAGGCGAACGTGGCGTGATGCTGTCTGGCGGGCAGAAACAGCGCATCGCCATCGCCCGTGCCATCCTGCGCGACGCGCCGGTTCTGTTGCTGGATGAGGCGACCTCTGCGCTGGATTCGGAAAGCGAAGGGCTGGTGCAGGCTGCTGTGGACCGTCTGAGTGCCGACCGCACCACGTTGATCGTGGCGCACCGTCTGGCCACGGTGAAAAAGGCCGACCGCATCGTGGTGATGGAGGCGGGGCGCATCGCCGCCATCGGCACCCACAAGGAACTGGTGGCCAGCGACGGGCTATATGCGCGTCTGGCGCGGCTGCAATTCACCGATGGGGCCGTCGCCGCAGCCTAAGGCAAGCTTGAACCACGCAACCCCGGCGTTACGTCACCCTAGTGTGACGTTGCGTTTGTTGCCGCCGATTGCTTGCGAAACGGCGCGTTTCACCGCAATCTGGCGCGAGGAGAATAAGCCGGAACACCGGCATAGGGGAGGAGACACCATGACATTCGCCGGGATCGAAGACCGCAATGCCATCGCGGCGGAAATGCCGTGGGAAGACCGCGACGTGGCCAAGACGCTCTACGGAATGCTGAGCAATACGACCGCGAAATTCCCCAACCACAACGCCGTCAGCTATCAGATATTCTCAGGCCCCAAAGACAAGGCCGAAACGCTAAGCTGGCAAGAGTTGCATGGCCGTGTGACGCAGGCCGCGAACCTGTTCCGCAGCCTGGGCGTGGGCGAGAAAGACGTGGTGGCCTATGTGCTGCCGAACTGTAACGAGACGACGATCACCCTGCTGGGCGGTGCCGTGGCCGGGATCGTCAGCCCGATCAACCCGCTGCTGGATGCCGAACAAATCGGCGCGATCCTGCGCGAGGTCGGCGCATCGGTCGTCGTTACCCTGCGGCCTTTCCCCAAAACGGATGTGGCCCAAAAGACCGCCGAGGCGGTGCGTCTTGCGCCCAAGGTGCATACGGTGCTCGAAGTTGATCTGGTCCGCTATTTGACCCCACCGAAAAGCTGGATCGTCCCGCTGGTGCGGCCCAAGGGGATGGTGAACAATCAGGCGAAATACCTCAACTTTAACGCCGAGATCGCCAAGCAGAACACTTCGCTCAACTTTGAGGATGTGCAAGAAGACCGCGTTGCCTGCTATTTCCACACCGGCGGCACCACCGGGATGCCCAAAGTCGCGCAGCACAAGTATTCCGGGCTGATCTACAACGGTTGGCTGGGCCATCGCCTGCTGTTCAGCGAGCAGGACAATATCATGTGTCCGCTGCCGCTGTTCCACGTCTTTGCCTGCCACGTCATCTTGATGGCCGCCGTGTCTTCGGGCGCGCATGTGGTCTTTCCGACGCCGCAGGGCTATCGTGGGGACGGGGTCTTTGACAACTTCTGGAAGCTGGTCGAGCGGTGGAAGATCACTTTTATCATCACCGTGCCCACGGCGATTTCGGCCAAGATGCAGCGCCCGATTGACGCTGATGTCAGCACCGTAAAGACCGCCTTCTCCGGCTCGGCCCCGCTGCCGCTGGAACTCTTCCGCCGCTTTGAAAAGGCCACAGGGGTCACGCTGGTCGAAGGCTACGGCCTAACCGAGGCGACCTGCCTTGTGTCCTGTAACCCGACGGATGGCCCCAAAAAGGTCGGCTCCATCGGCATCGCATTCCCCTATTCGGATGTGCGGATCATCAAGGGCACGACAGACGGGCCAATTGACGCGGAAACGGATGAGATCGGCGAAATCTGCGTGTCGAACCCCGGTGTCTTTGCGGGCCATACCTATGTCGAGGAAGACAAGAACAAAGACCTCTTCTACCACGGCAAATACCTGCGCACTGGCGATCTGGGCCGGATCGACGCGGATGGCTACATCTGGATCACGGGCCGCGCCAAAGACCTGATCATTCGCGGCGGTCACAACATCGACCCCGCCGAGATCGAAGAGGCGCTGCTGGGCCATGAGGCCGTCGCCTTTGCCGGGGCCATCGGCCAGCCCGACCCCCATGCGGGCGAGGTGCCCTGTGCCTTCGTCGAACTGGTGGAGGGCGCCAAGGTCACCGAAGAGGAACTGCTCGCCTTTGCGCGCGAGCATGTCGCCGAACGGGCCGCCCAGCCAAAGCACCTCAAGATCATGGATGAGTTGCCCAAGACCGCCGTTGGCAAGATCTTTAAGCCCGACCTGCGCAAGGATGCGATCACGCGGGTCTATAATGGCAGCCTTGAGAAGGCGGGCTGTGCCGCGCGGGTGACCGACGTGATAGACGACAAAAAGCGGGGGTTGGTGGCTCAGGTCACCATGCATGACGCCACGCATGACGACGTGTCGAAAGTGCTCAGCGTCTATACGCGCCCTTGGGAACCTGTGAGCTAAACGACTCAGACGGGTAGGGCGGCCTAGATCGCCACCATTCCCCAAATTCCCCGATTGCAGCCCCGCTGCGTTGCGCCGATGCACATTTCCTGTGTATCGGCGCAAAAATTTTAAGCTGTTTACCTGTAGTTAGCCCCCGGCCTTTCGCGACAGGCATAGCGCCTATGCAAATTCTGCGGGTTCAAAACAGGGTCAGAGCGTACTACTTCTGCATTGCAGCATTGATAATGCACTTGCAGCATTCTGAAAGGAGTTGCGCTTATGACGATGGCAATCTCACGTGGCACCACCCTGAGCTCCGCGCTCGATGGGCTTCATCACACCTATGACGGCATGCGCCGTCGTGTGGCCCAGATCAAGGCCCGGCGCGCAGCTTACAACCGAACTTTCACAGAACTTAACGTACTGAGTGATCGCGAACTGTCGGACATCGGCATCGCGCGGTACGACATCCGGCGTGTAGCGTCGGAAGAACTTTCGAAGGAACAGACCTATGAAGTATGACAACACCCTATCCGCCCCTCACGGTTTCTCCCTGCGTGACGCGACCGCTCCGGTATTCGGTGCACTTGGCACCGCTGCTGGCAAAGTCGGCACCCTGCTGGCGCGTGGCGTCACCCAAATGCAGGTTTCGCGTATGCAGTCCGTCCTCAACAGCATGAGCGACGCACAGCTTGAGCGCGCGGGTATCGACCGCAACCAGATTCCGCAGCACGCCCAAGCGCTGGTGACAGAAGAATACGACGGTCTGTAAGCCGTAGCGCTTATGACCTTCAGCAATCAATGTCGCGCCCTGCGCGCTGCATTGTCAGGTGCCGGACCCCGCTCCTCCTTCCCGGGTTGATCTGACACCGCATGTTAACGGTCCTCCTCCTCCCGGACCCGTTATACCGACCGGCAAGCTTACCTCCTCCCAAGCTTGCCGGTCCATGCTTTCTACCCCAATATCAAGGCGCTGCGCTGTCGAGCCAGAGGGTCACCGGCCCGTCATTGACCAGCGCCACCGACATGTCGGCGCCGAACCGTCCCATCTGAACTGGAATGTCCAGAGCGGCGAGGCTGCGGGCGAAATGCGCGTAAAGCGCCTCGGCCACGTCGGGCTTTGCCGCGCCGGAAAAGCCGGGGCGGTTGCCGCGTGAGGTATCGGCGGCGAGGGTGAACTGGCTCACCACCAAGGCCGCGCCGCCGGTTTGCGCAAGGCTCAGGTTCATCTTGCCACCCTCATCCTTGAACAGCCGCAGTTTGGAGATTTTCAAGGCGAGTTTCTCGGCGGTCTCTTCGGTATCCTCGGGCATGGCGCAGACGAGGATCAGCAGGCCGGGGCCGATCTCTCCGATAACCTCACCCTCGACCGTGACCGACGCCTCAGTCACCCGTTGCAGCAATGCGCGCATGTCAGTCTTTCCAATCGATAATCTCTGAGGGGGCCGCCCGTTCGGTGCGAAAGCCATTGGCCGGATGCTTGGCATCGGCATAGCCGAATGAGATCGCGCAGAGCACCAGCCGATCCTCCGGCAGGTCAAGCACCTCACGCACCAAGGGCGCATAGGCGGCGATGGCGGCCTGCGGGATGCTGGCCACGCCAAGCGCCGTCGCGGCGAGGGTGAAGGCCGTGACGAAGCCGCCGCAGTCCATCGCACCATAGGGGCCAAGCTCGCTCGGGGCTGTCACGACGGCCACATGCGGCGCGTCAAAAAGCGCGTAGTTGCGCAGCATCTGTGCCTTGCGCGCGTCGCGGTCGGATTTCGCGATGCCCACCGCGTCGTAGAGTTGGAAGCCACAAGTGCGGCGACGCTCGGCATAGGCGCCCGAATAGCCTGTAGGCCACGGCAGGTCCGGCTCCACCGGGGTATTTGCGCTTGCGGCCTCAAGCAGTGCGGCGCGAAAGGCGTCGGTGCCTGCGCCACGCGTTACGGTCACCTGCCATGGCTGCGCATTGCACCATGAGGGCACGTGACGCGCAGCGCTGACGATCTGGGTGATGGTCTCCTCAGGCAGCGGGTCAGAGAGAAAGGCGCGACAGGAGTAGCGGGCCTGCAAGAGGTCGGTGAATTGGTCATAGGTCTGGGTCATTGCTGGGCCATGAAATAGCCGACGATGGCGGCGGCGATCAGCCCCAGCACCACGGCGAAGGTGATCTTGATCGCGGAATAGGGCCGTTCGCCCTGCACCTTGCCGGAGTGGCCATTCACCACAAAGCGATAGGTCTTGCCGCGGTATTTATACGCGGCCAGCCAGACCGGCAGCAGGATATGTTTAAAGGTCACATCGCTGATTTGGGTGTTGATGTCATGCACCCGCTGGCGGTCACCGCCGATGTCGAATTTAACGTCCCGTTCAATCACCCGGTCCATATGGGCGCGGGCCTGAACAAAGCCTTCCTCCAGCGTGATGCCGTAAGCCTCGGCCCGGAAACCGGCGAGGTATTCCGGCGCATAGGGCTCTAGCGCCGAGAGGTCCCAAGGGTGCAGCGCATCGGTGTGTTTCTTGGGCAAAGAGCGCGAGGCAAGCACCAGCACATCGTCAAAGAACCGCGCAACCCGGCCCGACGCCGCCCGCCAACGGATTTTCGGCACCTGCTGCTGCACCCGTTTTCCATCGCGCATAACGGTGCGTGTGACGTAATAGACCGTGCCCCGCTCCCCGCGATAGCTGGAGGCGGTCTGTGCGTCATAGGTCCAGAACGGCACGTAAATACCCTGCATCCGGCGGCCCTTGCGGGCATATTGCTGCAGGCCATTGGGCGCGAACCAAAGACCGCCGAGCCAGTCATTCATGGCATCGCGGGCGCTTTCTTCGGGCAGGGCAAAGGGCAGCACGGCGCGGGGTTTGATATGTCGGTTGGTGCCGGTGTCGATCACCACGGGCGTGGCGCAGAAGGGGCATTCGGCGGCGTGTTTGCCGGGCTCGAATTCCACCTGCGCCGCGCAATTGGGGCAGGTGGTGACGCGGGTCTCTTCCATTTCGGCAGCGGGCAGGGCGGATTGCAAGCCTGCGCGGAAATCTTGCTCGGCGATGGCATGGGCGTGGCGACCCGTGCCGTCGATAGGCTCCACATTGCCGCAGTGATCGCAGATCAGCAGCGACTGCGCCGGATCAAAGCGCATGTCAGAGCCGCAGGTGTCACAGGGGAAACGGTGCTCTTTTAGCGGGGCGGCGGGGGGCAGATCGGTGGCGGACATAAGGGGTGCTT
>NZ_LWER01000138.1:0-227 GCF_001634775.1 Sulfitobacter sp. HI0027 | reverse complement strand
CATGTAGCCTTGGCGGGCGAAGGGCTCACCCGTCCAATAGCCGAGCGTGCCGGATTGGGCAGGACCGCGGCGGATGTTGTCGAGGGTGATCGCACCGACGAGATTTTGATCGCTGCGCCGGATCAGGAAGAGCGGCATCGCGTTGCCCGAAGACACCGAGCGCTGCGCCCAGTAGACGCGGTTGGTGAAAGCCTTGCGGGTCAGGTGATCCTCGGCCCATGTCGGCT
>NZ_LWER01000137.1:0-275 GCF_001634775.1 Sulfitobacter sp. HI0027 | reverse complement strand
GGCTATTGGAAGGCGTTCGACAAAAGCTATTGGTCGCATCTGGCCGCCGGTCCGCTGGCGCGGGGCTATGCCGTGGCGATACCGTCTTATGACCTTTGCCCCGATGTGCGTATCTCTGAGATCTCCACGCAGATCGCCGCTGCGCTGACCGAAGTGGCGAACCGCACACAGGGCACCATCGTTCTGTCGGGCCATTCGGCGGGCGGGCATTTGGTGGCGCGCATGACCGACCCCCTGCTGCTCGGGGCCGAGGTGCGCGACCGGATCACGCGGAT
>NZ_LWER01000136.1:0-218 GCF_001634775.1 Sulfitobacter sp. HI0027 | reverse complement strand
CGCCTGCATCCATATAGCCGCCGCCGATTTCAACCACGTCGCCATCCATCATCACCATCGTGACGCCCAGCAGGTTGTTGGTGGTGACCCCGTATTTCAGGCAATGCGCCCCGCCTGAATTCATCGCGATATTGCCCGCGATGGCGCAGGCCAACTGGCTGGAAGGGTCTGGCGCGTAGAAGAAGCCATCCTCCTCTACCGCGCCGGTCACGCTGAGG
>NZ_LWER01000135.1:0-59501 GCF_001634775.1 Sulfitobacter sp. HI0027 | reverse complement strand
GTTCGACCAGTCTTGGAACGCCGTGGGCAGCGATTTTCCCGGACGACCTCCAAGGGTCGCGAGCATTGCTTCAAGCCGCCGGTTCAATCGTACATCTCCCAGATCACATCTGGCAGTTTCCGTCCCCACCCAATTCTGTCCCATATCTGCACCTCATTCATTCGGTGCCACATGACGAATCATGCTCGGGGCTGCGCGGGCAAGAGCAAGACTGATGGGTGAATCAATTCGTCGCACCAAACTTATGGGTAACTGCAAGATCAATGGAGCGGCTACGCTCAAAGAACCATTGAGTACAGTGAATCTGGTCGGTTTCATGATAGTGAGCGGCGTTCCTTTAATGCTCTGGCGGACCCACTGTGCTATAGATTGTCGGTATGTCGTTGCGAGGAGGAAGCGCGCGACATCACTGCAAGGGAGGGCGGGATGGAGCTGATATGGTTCGCCATCGGCAACCGGGATGCGATTGCCGGCATGGCACTCGAACACATAACGATAGTGGGTGTCGCCGTCGGCTTTGCGATCCTGACGGGAGTGCCTCTGGGCATTGCGATCACTCAGAATAGGCGCGTCGCTGACATCGTACTCTATGTTGCCTCAATTATTGTCACGGTGCCGTCAATTGCGCTGTTCGGGCTGATGATCCCGATCCTGTCGACCATTGGCCATGGCATTGGTTGGCTTCCGGCGGTGATCGCGATCCTGCTCTATTCGCAGCTTCCGATCGTGCGTAATACCTACACTGCCATCCCCAATGTCGATCCTGCGCTCCGCGAGGCGGCGCGCGGCATGGGCATGACCCCACTGCAGCGGATGTGGCGCGTTGAGCTTCCGATCGCGGTGCCGGTGATCATGGCAGGCGTCCGCACCGCCGTGGTGATGAACATTGGTGTCGCCGCCATTGCCGCCTATATCGGTGCCGGTGGCCTCGGCGTGCTAATCTCCCGCGGCATTAGTCAGACTGACCCGCGTCAGCTGATCATCGGAGCGATCGCGGTCTCGCTGCTCGCAATCACTGCGGATCAAGTGTTGTACCGAATTCAGAAATTTCTAACACCCGCTGGCCTTTGATCCGTATACGATGCGCTCGCCTCGGCCGCCCGAAACACCGATAGCCCGTCCGCCGTCTCACTGCATTCAAGGAACCTCCACGATGATCCAGCTTGAAGACCTCACCAAGACCTTCGGCACACCAAAGCGTCTCGTTGTGGCCGCCGACAAAATCAACATGACCGTTCCTACAGGCGACCCGATCGTGCGAGAACTCACAGCCCTTCGCGGTCTTGACCTAGTGCTAGCCGCAGCGGTTGTCGCCGAAGTCGGCGATTTTGCTCGGTTTGAAAACCCACGTCGTCTGATGAGCTATTTTGGCCTGGTGCCGGGGGAATTCTCAAGTGGGTCCAGCATACGCCCGCGCGGAATCACTAAGGCAGGATCCTCGGACGTTCGCGCGCTCTTGTTCGAGGCTGCCTGGCTCTACCGGCTGAAGCCTAAGGTGGGTCAGTGGTCGCCGTTTCGACAAAAAGACCTGTCACAGGTGGCGAAGGATATCGCTTGGAAAGCGCAGTTGCGATTGTATGGCCGATATCAGCGTCTTACGCAGGTACGCCACAAACGCAGTCAGGTGGCTGTGACAGCTGTCGCGCGTGAACTGGTTGGATTTATCTGGGCGATTGCTCGCAACGCAGAAGGCGGAATGGCCGTAAGATAGATCAATCCCGGACCGAACAAATCTGGTGGTCTGTATGCAGAACGTTGAGACCGGTTAAGGGAAACCTTGGGCAAGAATTTGGAGCCGGCAATCCGGATCTCCGCAGCTAGATTAAGGCAGCCCTTTACGCCGTACCATCAATATGGGGCCGAACAGGATCCCCGAATGAGAGTTTGAGCAACCGTCGCGTTGAACTCAGCGCTCTGCACCAGCCCATCAGCCAGAAGTCCATGAACGTCGTACCGGCGATCGGTAAAATGCGTCTAAAATCTTGACAACGGTCATGAGAGTTCTTTCGCCCAATACCGATTGGTCGCAGAGCCCGCTCTGCTGGGTTGTTGTCGATTGCAACCCGACCATCGGACAGGAACAGGCTGAAGGATGAACCGGTGATCCTGCTCGATGATGTTGTTCAGATATTTGACCTGTAGAACTTCAATAAGCCAGCACCAGCCGCTTAGCAGGTGCAGCAGGTTCATGTTTCCCAAACCTGCGGCGTTCGCGCCGCTCTTATCGATGACGACCCGATCCGGCCAGCCATTGTTGCGGATGGTGCGCGCGAAAAACCGGGTGACTGCTTCTTCATCGCGTGTTTCCGAAAGCATGAAATCAAGCGTATTTCCGAACTTGTCGACCGCCCGATACAGGTAGCACCAGCGGCCCTTCACTTTGATATAGTCTCATCCATCCGCCAGGAACGCGCGGGCTGTGCCTTTCGCTTCTGTGCCTCGGACGCGATCTGCCCAGAGAATTTCTCAACCCAGCGGTTCAACGTAGCATGGTCGACCTCTACTCCGCGCTCAGCCATAATCTCTTCAAGATCACGATACGGCACCGCAAAACGGACATAGAACCAGACCGCACACAAGATCACATCTTTTGGAAACTGGCTTCCCTTGAAATCGACCATCACAACCTCCCGCTCGTCATCCAGCCGCAAAGGTAAAGCCACCGCAAAAAGCACTCAAGTCGCGAAAACTTTGCGACAGAACCATCCCCATAGCTCCAAAACAGCCCGCGCTTTCCTCCTTGTCAGATTTGTCGCCGCTGCAGCCCGCGCTGACAGCAGCCACAAACCTTAGAATTTGCTGACCTTCACCCCTGGGGCTGGAAGGACCGGTTCCGGCGCTTCACGAGGTGTATCCCCCGAATTGCTGGATACGATCCTCGAAGGCGGTCACCCTTTCTGCCGCACTATCCGATCGGGCAGCCATTCCGACTAGCAGCATTTCCGCGGCGAAGAATGCCGAATTAAGCGACGGTATGAAATGTGGTCCGGCCATTGGGAGGCGCAGCACCTTCCACGCTCCGACCGCGATTGGCGAGGAATGGCTGTCGGTAAATGCCAGAATCCGCGCGCCGCGGGATTGTGCAATCTGGCAGGCCCGAACGACCTCAGTGGAGTAATGTGCATATGTAATCGCAACAACGATGTCTTCGGGCGTGGCCTGGGACATCTGGTCTACAATACCCCCCGGAATCGCTGGCACTTCCACGAAATTCGGGAAAGCCATGCCACCGACATACGAGAAATAGTGGGCGATCGAATAGCAGCTACGCACCCCGACCGCATAGATCTTGCGCGCGCCAAGCATGGGATCAATGCAGGCATTGAGTTTTTCCAGGGTGTCTGTTGAAAAGAGGGTTTCGGCATTCTTGTGATGGGCTTCGATCACCGCGGAAAAGGCATTGCCGCCGAGTTCAGTCCTGAGCGTCCGCGCCCTTTCGCCATAGGTCGGTGCCGCCATCTGAAGAATTGTCTGCACATCGGCACGTAAGGCGTCAAAGCTAGCATACCCGAGTTCTCTGGTCATACGGGTAACGGTATTGGGGTTCACCCCGGCCTGCTTCGCCAGCCCGCGAATCGAATGAAATGCGACCTGCGACAGATTGTCGAGAACCCATGGCGCAAACGCCCTCAGCGCCGGTGTCCCCTCGACGCTCACGCGCGCCAGCCTTTCCTTCAGCGTCTCTGTCTTACTCATGAAATTCAAGCCCTTGACTGCTTTTTATCGATTATCACCTCGCCAATCACTTCGGCAAGGCAAAGTCGTTAATGCACTTGTATTAATTATCGGCACCAAATAATACAACTGCATTGCGCTCTCGGGCGAGTGCCGATGTGACGTTAAGCAGACGCTTCTTCATGCAAGGACAAGAAACATGAACAGCCATATCTTCGGTCGATCCACCAAGGGTGCTCTGCCCGTAGCCACCGAAGGGGAGGGTTGCTATATCGTCGATGCGAACGGGCGCCGTTATCTCGACGGCTCGGGCGGTGCTGCGGTTTCCTGCCTTGGGCATTCAAATCCTGCCGTGCGCGCAGCCCTTCATGCCCAGATCGACCATATCGCCTTCGCTCATACTGGTTTTTTCACCTCCGCCCCAGCCGAGCGGCTGGCTGACCGGCTGATCGAAAACGCACCAGAGGGGATTGACCGGGTCTATCTTGTATCCGGCGGGTCTGAGGCCGTTGAGGCTGCGATCAAGCTTGCGCGTCAATATTTCTTGGAGATTGGCCAGCCAAACCGGCATCGCGTCATTGCGCGCCGCCAAAGCTATCACGGAAATACCTTGGGTGCCTTGGCGGCTGGTGGCAATGCGTGGCGCCGCACCCAGTTTGCCCCTTTGCTCGCTGACACCACACATATCAGCCCGTGCTATGAATACCGCGACCGCCAGAACAGCGAGTCGCAGGAAGCCTATGGGCTTCGCGTGGCCAACGAGTTGGAAACAGAAATCCTGCGGCTTGGTCCGGACACGGTGATGGCGTTCATGGCCGAGCCGGTCGTCGGCGCCACCGCTGGGGCGGTCCCGGCGGTGCCAGGCTATCTCAAGCGTATCCGCGAAATTTGTAACCAGTACGGCGTGCTTCTGATTCTCGACGAAGTGATGTGCGGGATGGGTCGCACTGGGCATCTGTTCGCTTGCAGCGAGGACGGCGTTGCGCCGGACATGATCACGATCGCCAAGGGACTGGGCGCGGGCTACCAGCCGATTGGTGCGCTGCTGACGTCGGCCGGCATCTATGGTGCCATTGCGGCCGGAACCGGGTTCTTCCAGCACGGCCACACCTATATGGGCCACGCAATGGCCGCCACAGCCGCCAACGCGGTGTTAGGCGAGATTCTGGACGGCGATCTGCTGGCACGGGTTCGCACACAGGGAGATAAGCTTGACGTCGCTCTGCGGGCCAAGTTTGGCCAACATGAGAATGTCGGCGATATTCGCGGGCGCGGGTTGTTTCGCGGTATCGAGCTGGTTGCCGACCGCAGGACCAAGGCGACGTTCGATCCGTCGCAGGGTTTTGCTGCGCGGATCAAGAAAGAGGCTTTTGCCGCCGGTCTGATCTGCTATCCGATGTCGGGCACAATCGACGGGCAGCGGGGCGACCACGTGCTGCTCGCGCCGCCGTTCATCATCGAGGACGCACAAATCGACGAACTTGTCAGCAAGCTTTCGACAGCTATCGACCGGGTGCTTGCAGCATGAAAGACCTGCCCTTTGTGATGGTCGCGCCGAATGGCGCAAGGTTGACCAAGGCCGATCATCCGGCCCTTCCCGTCACAATCGACGAAATCATGACCTGTACTCTCGCCTGCCGCGTGGCGGGCGCGGACGGCCTGCACGCGCATGTGCGCGATGCAGAACAGCGGCACGTTTTGGATGCCGGACTTTACGCAGAACTCCTAAGCGAACTCGAGCGGCTCGCCCCCGGTTTTTATGTCCAGATCACGAGCGAGGCAGCGGGTTCTTTCACCCCTGCAGAACAACGGCGTCTGGTCCAGGATTTGCGGCCCGACGCAGTATCTGTTGCATTGCGGGAAATCACCGCGATGCAGGATGAGGTCGTGACGCGGCGGTTCTTTGCGCTGTGCGACGAAGCTGGCATCGGCGTTCAGCATATCCTGTATGACGGGGCCGATGTTGCCCAACTTACCCGGCTTGTCGCGCAAGGCGATGTACCGCGTGCGGGGCTGAAGGCGCTGATCGTTCTGGGGCGCTATACGATCGGCCAAACAAGCGCGCCCGAGGATGTTGCGCTGCTTGCGGAAGACCTCAAATCCGCGCTTCCCGGTGTTGATTGGTCGGCCTGCGCCTTTGGTCCAAATGAAACCGCCTGCCTTATCGAGACCATGCGGCATGGCGGCAAAGCCCGGATCGGGTTCGAGAATAATCGCCTGAACGCGGACGGCAGAGTGGCCGTCGACAACGCAGAGCGGGTGGCGGAACTGGTGACACAAGCCAAGCTGAGTGGCCTTGGCTGGCAGCAAGATACACGCTCATGAATTCGCCGATGGTTCCTTGCGCTGCGCGCCCCAGCCATTTGAAAGTGTCACTTTTGCAGGAAAGTGAGAACATTCGGCTATTTGTTGCTTGGCCACCGGTCACACCATATGACCACGGAATGTGAGCAAGAATGAAGACCGCAATCAGACCTGAGAACGCTGCCGCAATGATCCCTGACGGCATTGCCAAGTTATTTTGATCTGTCCGGTTGCAGCCTGACCCAAGCCCCTCAGGCGGTCATCTCGCAGAAATAGTCGGTCCAGAGGCTGAATGCATCATCCCTTGCATGACGATAGGAGTTGGCCGTGAGGCGATAGCAGCGGGGTTTGAAGATGGCGTTGATCTGGTCATGGGCGGCGAGGAACCGCTGTGCCTGCCTGGGTGACTTGAACCGCCGCATGATTTTCTCCCGCAGCCGCGTCGGCCTGTGGCGCCCCTGACTGTCGCAGATAGCATGCAGCTTCGTATTCATGCCGCCCTTGGTGCGACCGATCAGGCGGCCACGCCCCCCTTTTTCGCGCCCAGGCTGGACTCGGTGCGATGGGCTTTCAGATAGGTCACATCGATCATCACTGCCTTCTTCTCGCCGTGCTGAGCTGCCAGGCCAGTCATCATCTGCGCAAAGATGCCCTTGTCGCTCCACCGCTTCCAACGGTTGTATAGCGTCTTGTGTGGACCATACTCTTTCGGCGCATCACGCCACCGTAAGCCATTGTGGTTTAAGAAAATAATTCCACTAAGAACGCGCTGGTCGTCGATGCGCGGCTTGCCGTGGGATTTCGGGAGATAGGGCTCCAGACGCGCCATCTGTGCGTCGCTCAGCCAGAAGAGATCAGACATGTCACCACTCCGTTTTCGGAGCTGTGAAACACGCAACCAACCTGAAATCAATGGGTCCTGAGCCTTGGGTGAAATTCGTCTCAACAAAGGAGACGAGCAGAATGAAGAGATCAGGGTTCATCTACGTCAAAGACGAAGCTCTTATCTTCAATCCGGTTTTCGATCAAATTCAGGATTTCCGATCTGATCATGCCGCTCTCCGGCTGGAAGAGGCCCGTCCTTTTCATCGCCGCTCGCGTGTCGATATCGCGCCCGAGAAATTCCAGCGCGACTCTTGACGCCCCAGGTTTGCGCCCGCGCCGTGTGGGCCCGCCAGTGTGAATTCCCAAAAGAATGTCCAATCGACTACGGTGGCTGGGATAGAAGGTGGCTTGGGTGATCGTGTTCATTTCGAGCGCCTCATACTCCATGAGGTATATCCTGTCGGCTAAGAAAAACAGCACGCCTTCGTATTTGTTCAGCCCTGTCGAGCGTCCCGTATCAGGGTTGCGCAGAACTTCGATGTTCTTCCAGTAATACTTGTTATCTTCTGTGTAGATGAGCGCGAGTGAGCGAATGACTTTCCCCTTATTTCCGAAGGAGTAGAAGTATCGGAAATAGTAGCCCAGATATTTTTCAAGATCCTGGCTGTGCTGATACAGCCTGTCGAGATGACGCAGCGGTTTGCTTAACGCTTCTTGTTGGAGGGGTTTGCGTTTGAGGGCGACAATTTCCTCGAATGGCTGCGGCTCCATCAACAGTTCGGCCTCGGACACGCCGAAAAAATCGCAGACCTTGCGCATGTTGCGGCGCGATGGATGGGATCTACCAGCAAGATATTTATTGAATTGCTGTCGGTTAATGTCGAGCCTGCGGCATACTTCGGCGATGGAGGGGTGATAGCTGCAAAGCAGAACCAAGTTATGGCGAAGTTCATCAGACATAAAGCATTGTTAGAATGAAGCGCTATTCGCGTCAATTCGCGAATGCTCGCGAAATTGCCGCCCTTCATGATGCGCGTAGACTTTTCGACGACCTTGGCACCGCGGGGGTGCAGGACGATCGGAAGGTAAAAAGATGAAGCAGGTTCACGCCTATCCCTACGCCGTGAGGGAAATCCACCACATTGAGATCCCGATGCCGGATGGCTGCAAGCTGGCCGCGCGCATCTGGATGCCGGAGGGCGCAGAAGAGACGCCGGTTCCCGCCATCCTCGAATATCTACCCTATCGAAAAAACGACTTTACCACCGCGCGCGATGCGTCGATGCAACCCTACCTGGCCGGACATGGCTACGTGGTGATCCGGCTGGACCTGCGCGGTGCGGGCGATTCCGAGGGGCTAATGGTGGATGAGTATCTGCCACAGGAATTGCAGGATGGTTGCGACGCTATCGCATGGATCGCCGAACAGCCCTGGTGCGATGGTAAGGTCGGCATGATTGGCATTTCATGGGGCGGGTTCAACGGGCTGCAGATCGCCGCGTTGCAGCCGCCAGCGTTGAAGGCTGTGGTGACGTTGTGCTCAACCGATGACCGATATGCTGACGATATTCACTACATGGGCGGCTGCCTGCTGGGGGAACAGCTGAGCTGGGCCTCTATCATGTTCGGGCGCAACACCCTGCCGCCGGATCCGGAAAATGTCGGAGAAAAATGGCGCGATATGTGGCTCGAGCGCCTTGAGGGGAGTGGACTCTGGCTGAAGAACTGGCTTGAGCATCAGCGACGCGACGCTTTCTGGCAACATGGTTCGATCTGCGAGAACTGGTCGCAGGTGCAGATTCCGGTCTACGCGGTTTCGGGCTGGGCGGATGGCTATCCGCGCAGCGTGTTCCGCCTGCTCGAGAACCTGCCCGGCCCCAAGAAGGGACTGGTCGGCCCTTGGGCGCATCGGTATCCGCATATGGGCGAGCCGGGCCCGGCGATCGGCTTCCTGCAGGACGAATTGCGCTGGTGGGATCACTGGCTCAAGGGATGCGACACCGGCATCATGGATGAGCCAATGCTGCGGCTCTACATGCAGGACAGCGTTTCGCCCAAGGGGCACTACGAGACCCGCCCCGGCCGCTGGATTGCCGAACCAAGCTGGCCCTCGCCGCAGGTTTCGCGCACACTGTATCACCTGACGCCGGACGGCGGGTTGAACCCTGAGCGCCCCTCCGAAGATGGTGTTCTTCACCACCACAGCCCCGCGGATGTCGGCATGTCCTCGGGCAAATGGTGCGGCTACGGAACGCCGGGGGATGCCCCCGTAGATCAACGACGGGAGGACGCTGGCAGCCTGTGTTTCGACATCGGCATTCCCGAGGATGGCCTGACCTTTGCGGGGGACGCCAACTTGCACCTGCGCCTGAGCGTCGATCGGCCTGTGGCGCAGGTGGCCGCGCGCCTTGTGGATGTGCATCCCGATGGCCGCGGTACACGCCTGTCCTTTGGTGTGTTAAATCTGAACCACCAGCAAGGCCATGACAGCCCCGAGTTGCTCGTACCGGGCAAAATCTATGACGTGATCATCCCGATGAAACACGTCGCCCAATCCCTGCCGAGTGGGCATCGCCTGCGCCTGGCAGTGTCGAGCAGCTATTTCCCAATGATTTGGCCCGCGCCCGAACGGGTCACGTTGAGCGTGCATACGCAAGGCAGTGCGTTGGAGTTGCCGTTGCGCGCCGCTTCGGCCCTAGATGAGACCCTGGCCGATTTTGACGCAGCTTCGGCCGGGCCGCCGCCCCCGACAGAGCAGATCGCTGAACCCGAAACCTGGTTCCGCATTGTCGAGGACGCCGCGCGCGGGGAAATCCAGATGCAGATCGCCGATGGTGGCGGGGTCACACGCCTCTTTTCCAATGACCTGACCCTGCACAAACAGGGATACGAAACCTATGGCGTGAGTCTCAATGACGTCACTTCGGCCTGGGGTCGCACCGAATGGCACTACGGGCTCAGCCGTGGAGATTGGTCTGTGCGGTCCGAAACGCGGACCCTGCTGCGGGCTGACGCCAGTGATTTCATCATCACAGCAGAACTGCGTGCTTGGGAGGGCGACACTCTGGTTCTGGAAAAGCAGTGGGAGGAGCGCATTCCGCGCGACCATATGTAAGCTTTGAGAAGTGTATATGGCGTCATATAGCGAAAGGGTGCGAAATTGACCGGTGTCATCGAGATGTCATGCTCCGGTCAGGAATTGTCTAGGGAGGACACAACATTGAAACAGTTAGGAACAACCCGCCGGGGCTTTCTCGGCACAACCGCTGCATTGGGCGCATTGGGGCTTGCCCCGGCCTGGACCACGGCGGCCTTTGCACAGACCGGCGGCACTTTGCGTCTTCGAATCGACGGCGACAACGATGTGCTTGACCCCGGCTTCATGACCGGCGGGACAGAGATCGAGGCGCAGAAGCAATGCCTGCCCTTCCTGGCACAATATGCGCGGGACGGCGAGACTTTCACCTGGGAGCCGACCTATTTCGTCACCAAGCTCGAACAGAGCGACGGCACCCATATCGACTTCGAACTGACCGAAGGGCTCACATGGTCGAACGGCTACGGGCCGGTCATGGCCTCGGACGTCAAGTTTTCCTATGAGCGGATGAAGGACAGTGACTGGTCCGGCTACTTCGATGCGCTGGAGCGTGTCGATGTGACCGGAGACCGGACAGGCACCATCGTTCTGAACAAGCCTTTCGCGCCCTTCATCATGATCACGCTCTGCCATGGCCCCGGCGCGGTGCTGAGCGAGAAGGCCATGGCCGATGCGGGCGGCAAGTTCACAACCAGCTTCCCAGCGGTCTGCGGCCCCTACACCTATGAGGCGACACCGGGCCAGCGCGCGGTGTTCAGTGCCAATCCCGACTGGACCGGGCCGAAACCGGCCTTCGACCGGGTCGAATGCAACGTCATCACCGAGGTCAAGGCCGCCGAGCTGGCCTTCGAGGCCGGGGAGTTGGACTGCACCGAGGTCGGCGCCGACACACTGGCGCGTTATACCAAGGACATGCCAGAAGACACCGCGATCGCGGTGGCGGGCGAGCTGCAATATATGTGGATAGGGATGAACACCGAGCATCCCAAACTGCAGGATATCCGCGTTCGGCAGGCAATTCAGCACGCGGTGGATGTCGACACCATCCTGCAAGGCGCCTATTCGGGCACAACGGCCAAGTCCCACGGCATCATCTGCCCCGGCCTGACCGGTCAACGCGACAGCGCGGGCTACAGTTATGATCCCGTCAAGGCGCGCGCGCTGCTGGACGAGGCTGGCGTGTCTGGCCTTGAAGTGACCTTGCGGACGCTAAACAACCAGGAACGGATGTTGGCCGCTCAGATCATCCAGGCCAACCTCGCTGCGGTCGGTATCACCGTCAATATCCTGCCGCTCGACAGCGGCCCCTACTGGGAAATGGGTCAGGAAAACAAGGGGGATACCTGGAAGGACCTCGAACTGTGGATCATGCGCTTCGGGACAACGCCGGACCCCTACGAAGCGACACAGTGGTTCACCTCGGATCAGGTCGGTGTCTGGAACTGGGAGCGCTGGACAGATCCCGAGTTCGATCGGCTCTATGATGAAGGCGTCAACGAGACCGACATGCAAAAGCGCCACGACATCTACGTGCGCATGCAGGAGATCATGGAAAACACCGGCGCCTATGTCTGGATCAACCATGAACCCGAAGCCTTCGTGCACAGCACTGCGATCGGCGTGAATGCCGCGCCGTCGGGCGAATTGAACTATCGCAGGTTCACCCGAGCCTGACTGTCCGCCATCCGGACCGATCCGCGCCACGCTGCGCGGGTCGACATCGTGAAATTCAGTCGAGAGGAGGTCGTTCGTGCTTTATTATCTGACCAAACGTCTGGGTCTGTCCGCCGTGGTTGTCGGCCTTGTCGTGCTGGTGCTCTTTTCTCTGCTATACTTCATCCCCGGCGACCCTGCGACCATCGCTCTCGGCCCCCGCGCAACGGAAGAAGCTATCGCGCGTTATGCCGAGAAGATGCATCTTGACGAGCCGGTCTGGCGGCAGTTCCTAATCTATATCGGGAATGCTCTGACAGGCGACTTGGGGCTGGACGTGTTTTCCGACAGACCCGTGACGGCGATCATCATGGAGCGGATCGGCTTTACGCTCGCGCTAGTGGGCGCAGGGATGGGCTGGGCAATGCTCTTGGGCATTCCGCTGGGTTGCCTTGCGGCGGTCAAACCCAATAGCTGGATCGACCGCATCACGGGCGTGTTGTCGGTGGGAACCATTGCGGTTCCGTCGTTTCTCGTTTCGATCTGGGCGTTGCTGATCTTTGCGGTGCATCTACGCTGGCTACCGGCCATCGGGGCGGGCGAGCCCGGAGACATCGGCGACCAGCTTTCCCACCTGATCCTTCCGGCCTTCGCTATCGGGTTAAGCTGGGTGGGCTATCTTGCGCGGATGGTTCGGGCTTCGATGCTCGAGGTGATGGGCGAAAACTATATCCGATCCGCCCGAGCCTTCGGCCTTCGGCCACGACGCGTGATCTTTGGTTACGCTCTGCGCGTCGCCATCCTGCCTACAATCACGCTGATCGGCATGGGCTTTGGCGGCATGATCTCCTCGACTGTCTTCGCCGAGATCATCTTTGCCCGCCCCGGCATCGGCAAGCTGATCTTCGACGCCGTGATGGCGCGCAACTTCCCGATTGTGCAGGGCGCAGTTCTGGTGGCCACCGGACTGTATATCTTCGTCGTCCTGTTTTCTGACATCCTCATAGCTTGGTTTGATCCCCGTGTCCGTGAATCCCTCTGAATCCGAAACCGGTATACCGGCGGTCGATGCATCGGGACTTCCCGACCATGTGACCGAAGCCGACATCCGTGAATCCGCCGCCCGTGAGCGCCTCGAAAAGCTGCGCATGTTCCTGACCAACTGGCAGGGACTGACCGGACTGATCCTTGTCACATTATTTTTTGCCAGCGCCATCTTCGCGACCTGGCTTGCGCCCTATGATCCGAACGCGCTGGATGTGCCGGCACGGCTGTCTGGTCCAACGTTGGAGCATCTAGCAGGTACCGACCAGTTGGGCCGCGATACGCTTTCACGCATTCTCTACGGTGGGCGAGTGGCCCTCTATATCGCAGCGATCGGCGTATCTGTTTCATTGGTTATAGGCTTGATCCTCGGCATGATTGCCGGGTTCGGACCCCGTTGGCTGGACAATCTGCTTCTGCTGGTCTTTGACACGGTGCGCTCTTTCCCGACCATCGTGCTGGCGCTGGCAACTGTGGCGCTCACCGGGCCAAGCCTTGGCGTCGTGCTGGCCATCGTGATTATCACATCAATCCCGCAATATGCGCGGGTGGCGCGCACGGCGACGCTGACACTGAGGAACACCGATTTCATCCTCGCCGAACGCTCGCTGGGGGCCAGCATGACACGAACCCTTTTGCACCACGTCATGCCCAATGTCGTCGGCCCTTTGCTGATCCTGGCCGCGATGGAAGTACCGGTAGTGGTCACTGTTGAGGCGGGCTTGAGCTTTCTGGGCCTTGGCGTGACGCCGCCCACTGCCAGCTGGGGCACGATCCTGAACGAGGGTTATCTGGTGATACGCGACGCGCCCTGGATGGTGATCGCCGGCGGCATCCCGCTGATCCTGACCACGCTGGGTTTTACCTTCCTAGGCGAAGCACTGCGCGACATTTTCGATCCACGTATGGGGAAAGGCCGCTGATATGCCCAAGGATGCACTAAACTCCCCCGAGACGCTGCTTGACGTCCGCAACCTGTCGGTCGACTTCCGCACCCCCCGGGGCCGGGTCAAGGCGCTGCGCGACATCACCTTCCCGATCCGCAAGAACCGGATTATTGGTATCGTAGGCGAAAGCGGATCAGGCAAATCCACGGTGCTTTGGGCGCTGCTAGGCCTCTTGGCAAAGAATGCTGATGTCACTGGCGGCGAAGTCCGCTTTGGCGACCGTGACCTTCTGCATGCCAGCGAAGCGCAGCTGCGCGCCACGCGCGGCGAGGAGATCTCGGTGGTCTTTCAGGACCCGATGACCAGCCAGATCCCTGTGCTTACCTATGGCCGGCAGATGCTGGATATCCTTTACCGGCGCCCCAATGTCTCCGCCGCCGAGAAACGCCGTATGGCCGTCGAGATGCTGGGTAAGGTCGGCATCCCCGACCCCGAGAAGCGGATTGATCAGTATCCGCACCATTTCTCGGGCGGAATGCGCCAGCGCGCGGGCATTGCCATGGCGCTGCTGACAGGTCCGCAACTCTTGCTGGCGGATGAGCCGACCACCGCGTTGGACGTCACCATGGAGGCGCAGATCATTCACCTTTTGCAGGATCTGCAAAAGGAACTAGACACATCGGTCGTGGTGGTTTCGCACAATCTTGGTCTGATCGCCGAGCTCTGTGATGATGTGGTGGTCATGTATGCCGGCGAGGTGATCGAGGCGGGCGAGGTGCGTGAGATTTTCCACAACGCGCAGCACCCCTATACCCGCGCGCTGCTGGAATGCGACCCGGCGCGCATCGACGACGTGTCGCGCAAACTGCCGGTGATCCCCGGCGATATTCCCGACCTGACCAAGGCACTTTCGGGCTGTATCTATGCCCCGCGCTGCCAGCGAGCCATGCCGGTCTGCCGCACGGAGCTGCCCCCGGACGTGACCCGCGGCGAGATGAGCCTTGCGCGCTGTCACCTTCTCGACGGGCCACACCACGATCCAAGCTGGCCGCCGCCGCTGAATGTGATGACCGTGGGCGGAGGCGTGGCCGGCGCCAGCAAGCCCGCCCGTGTCAAGAGCGACAAGCCGCTACTGGAGGTGTCCGACCTGAACGTGCAGTTCGAAACCGTTGGGCCTCTGCGCGCGCGCCTAAAGGGCATCACCCAACGCCATGTGGACGCCGTTCTGGATGTCAGCCTGTCAGTCGCACCCGGAGAAACCGTTGGGCTGGTCGGTGAGAGCGGTTCGGGCAAGACGACGCTCGGGCGCTGTGTGCTGAACCTCGTGCCGGCACAGGGCGGCTCTGTCCGCTTCGAGGGCCAGGACATCCTCAACATGCCCGAAGGCCGGTTCAAACCGCTGCGCCGGGATATGGCGATGATGTTCCAAGATCCGGTCGGCTCGCTCAGCCCGCGCAAATCGGTGCGGGCGCTCATCACGGAGCCGTTCCAGATCCACGGCGTCAACGGCGTCGATCTGGATGCCGAGGCCGAACGGCTGGCCGACATGGTGCGTCTGCCCAAACCCTTCCTGTCGCGCTATCCACATGAGCTTTCGGGCGGGCAGGCACGCCGCGTGGGCGTGGCGCGGGCACTGGCGCTGAACCCCAAACTGATCATCGCTGATGAACCGACCGCGGGGCTGGACGTATCAGTCCAAGGTGAGATTCTCAACCTGATGGCCGATTTGCAGGCCGAGCACAGGCTGGGCTACCTGATCATCACTCATAACCTGCCCGTGGTGCGCCATATCGCGGACCGGCTGGCAATCATGTATCTGGGTCGCATCGTGGAAGAGGGCCGCACGGACGAGGTCTTCGCCCGCCCCGTGCATCCCTACACGCAGGCCTTGGTCGAGGGGGTGCCGCAACCCGACCCCGATCGTCGCCGCGTACATGTGTCGATCTCGGGCGAGGTGCCAAGCCTTCTCAACCGTCCGAAGGGGTGCGATTTTGCGGGTCGCTGTCCGTTCGCACAAGACCTTTGCCGGGCCGAGAAGCCGCCGCATGTGACAATGGCGGACGGGCGGCGGCACGCTTGCCACTTCCCGCTGGGCTGATCCCGGCGCATATCACCTGAGAAGAAAACACAATGAGTTACGGTATTTACATCGGGCGCAACCACACGGCCGACGGGGTGGCCTATCTGGCCGGTTATGGCGATGAGCCCAGCAGTCACTGGCTTGAGATTTGTCCAAGTGCAGAGCATCCGGAGGGCGCAACACTCACTGTGGGCGTGACGCCGCAGGCTGACATGCCCGGCCATCTGACCGAGATCCCGCAGGCGCCCGAGACGCTGCGCAACATGCGGGTGAGTTACAGCTATTATCTCGGCGTGCCCGCCCCGCTGACCAACGGCGGGCTGAACGAATGCGGGGTCGCGGTGCGCGACATCTGGTCCACCTCGCGGGCCGACCTAATTGCCATGACGCCCAAGGACCAGACCGGGCCGAATTATTCCGACCTCGCTCGCATCGTGGTGGAACGCGCCCGCAGCGCCCGCGAGGGGGTGGAGCTGATCGGAGAGCTGATCGCCACGCATGGCTATTCCACCTATGGCGGCAATTCCCACATGATCGCCGACCCTGACGAGGCCTGGGTGGTGATCGAGTTTGCCGGGGGCCGTGGCCTCTGGTGCGCCGAACGGCTCGGGCCCGACAGCATCCGTGCCTCGCGCCCGGGTTATATTGGCGAGATACCCGAAACCCCCGACGAGAACTTCCTGTTCCCACCGCATTTCTTCGACCCGGCCCGCGAACTGGGCTGGTGGTCGCCTGCGGAGGGCGCCTTTCATGTCAACCACATCTATGGTGACGGAAAGCACCGCTGGGACGGCGTCGCCTGGATCGAGGACGAGATGCGCGTCCTTGCAGATCGGCCTGAAAAGATCGGTCTCGAGGACGTGTTCTGGTCGATCAGTACCGAACGCCTGACGGGCGATACCGCCGGATACGGGCAGGTGGTACCGCTGACGCATCCCGGGCATGACGCACTGCGCATGATGTGGCACGCGCCCGTCGGCCCGGTCACCGCGCCGCTCTTGCCGGTCTTCCTTGGGCAGAATTCCGTCCCGTCCGCTTGGCGGCAACACCGCTACCTGACGACCGGCGAAAGCCATCGCTTCCTTGATTGCCGCAAGAAGGACAAGGACCCGGACACGGTGTCCCTAGTCCCCCAGGGTATTGAGACCGGGCAATCCGCCTTCCATGAGTTCAAGCGGCTAATGCACTTGGCCTTCCAGAAACCGGAACCGATCCTGAATGAGGTCTGGACACACTGGCGCGCAATCGAGGCAAACGTGAATGCTTGCATCCCCGACACCCTGCGCGCGGCAGGACACCTTCTGGAGGCAGGTGAAGAGGTACTGGCATCCCAGATCTTGACCCAATTCAGCCAGGCGCGCATGGCCGAGGCCTTGGCTGATTGCCAGGCAATGTCGGTGGCAGCTTATGCAAGGCTGCGGGCACTGAACGACCTCAACATGACCCACGAGCCCCGCATGCTCAACCAACTCTGGTGAGCGGGGACCGATCAAACCACCACACAAGGGAAGAACCATGCCGAACCACGCATTTGCCCGCTCCATGCGCCATGATGCTCCATAAGCTATCGCCGGTTGTTACCTGATTGATGCGGAGGGCAAACGTTAACTGCCCTCACCTCAATCCGATTGAACGGCTTTGGGCCTTCTTGCATCGATAAGTGACCCACAAACGCTACTACCCAAGTCAGAAGCAGTTCGCCGACGCCATCCTTGCATTCATGCGTGAAGCCATCCCGCAGGAATGGACGAAATTCCGCGACAAGGTCTCCGACAACTTCCGCGTCATAACCCACGAAAACTTTCGGGTTTTGAAGTAGGAACGGTATAAAAGCATGATCCGGCCTGGTTTTCTTTCCCCTGCGGAGCGACGTGAGCTTGTCTCTTGCGTGCGCAGTCAGCGTGAAGATCATGGCATTGCGCGTCGTGCGAATGCGATCCTGTTGCTTGATGACGGGAAATCCTGCCACGCCATAGCGGAGTTTCTCTATCTGGACGACGACACGATCCGTGGTTGGTATAAAACCTATCGCGAAGCTGGCTGGGATGCGCTTTCTTTTGATGGCTGGAAAGGTGGTCAGTCTCGTATGACTGCCGATCAGGAGGCGGCCTTATGCGACTGGTTGAAAGATCGCTTTTGCCGCTCGACCGTTGAGATCATGGCCCATATTTCCGAGAAATTTGGCCTGCGCTGCTCTCACTCCGGCTGCATCAAGCTTCTGGCGCGCTTGGGGTTCGAGTATCGAAAGCCCAAGGCCCTCCCACGGGTTGCGTCTACCGAAAAACAGGCCAGCTTTATTACAATGTACCAGAGCTTGCTGGCCGAGCTTGGCGCGGATGAGGCCGTCTATTTTGCCGATGCCGTTCACCCTGAATATCAGACAAAGCCCGCATACGGCTGGGTGAAAACAGGCTCACATCCTGCCGTCACAACCACCGCAGGCCGTGGCCGCGTGAATATCCACGGTGCAGTCAACTTGGAAACCTTCGACGCACCCTTTGTTGAGCCCACCACCGTTGACGGGGTCAGTGCCACACAGCTTCTGGCCAAGATCGAAGAGCGCAACCCTGACAAGCGACTGATCCATGTGATCTGGGACAACGCCGCCTACCACAAAGGGCCGGATGTCAGGGAATTCCTCGCCAGGCCAGAGTGTCGCATCCATCTGATCCAGCTGCGGCCATACTGCCCACACCTGAACCCGATAGAAAGACTGTGGGCCGTCATGCACCAACATGTGACGCATAATCGGCACTACCCCAACCAAAAGCAGTTCGCGAATGCGATCCTGAAGTTCTTCCGTAAAACCATCCCAAATGAGTGGAAATCATTCCGCGATCAGGTGTCTGACAACTTCAGGGTCATCAACTAAGACAAAGTTCGGGTTTTGGCGTAGCTGCGGTATAGTGGCAAAAAATGACCCGCCGTGGTGGCAGGCCAGCCGGCGCCAACGATTTCCAACATCAACTGAATCAGTGCTTTAGATATAGGTCGGTGGCAGATCGCGCCTGGCCGTTTCATTGATGTGAGACCCACCAATAAATGTCCATTTCCACTGTTTTTTTGACCTTTCCACACAGATCAAATGACCACCGTCAACCTTAGTTGGCGGTGGTTTTGTTTTATATCAATGGCTTATGGTGAAATGTGCTGTGCGCTCTTTCTGATCCAGGGACGGCTGTTCAAGGGTCAGCGCCAGCATTGACGCACCTGCAGGAATGTTCTCATTACGTTCCTGTGGATCCGGATCCTCGTACTGAAACCCTTGGCAGCCACACGCTGCCAGATGCTGGCCGCCCAAAAGATGGGCGGGCCGGTTCAGAGAGGACACCAAATGCCACGCATTCAATTTGCCGACGTCAGTTTCCCGGATCACAACATCCCGTCGGCCCACGACATCGAAGTTCGTCTAAGGAAGTTCCTGGATCGTTTCAGAGAACAAATCGGGAGCCCAAAATTTGACTACGCGCTGTCCGACGCGGACCGGCTAAAAGTACGGCGAAGGGCGGCTGCGTATCTCAGCGCCATTTCACGCCGATCAGGCATGGACCATCTCGACGACAAAGATCGCAGAAAGTTGCAAGTTTTCCGAGGGGGTGCAGAGCTAAAGTGCGTAGAGACCGAGCACCGCGCGGACGAAATCGCCAGTTGTCTCCACACGGAGATGCCGTGGATGGCTCCTGCAACAGAGCGTCTTTGGCACGACATGCGGGCCTCGGTCCGCAATGGTGATCCTGCGCCCCTTGTCCGGCCAATGCTTCTCGTCGGTCCGCCCGGGATTGGTAAAAGCTACTGGTCTCGCCTATTGGGCGCGCAGCTCTCCGTGCCGACGACAATCATAGAGGCCACGAGTGAACCCGCTGCATTTGCGGTTACGGGGTCTCAAAAGGGATGGGGATCAGCGGGCCCGGGAAAGGTTCTGGAAGGGATCATGGCGTCTCAGATTGCGAATCCTGTGATCGTGGTCGACGAGATCGAGAAAGCAGGGGATGTCCAGTCCGCGGGCGGTCAACGGTATTCTCTGACTGAGGGTTTGCTGCCCTTCCTTGAGAGGTCCACCGCGCGTCGTTGGTCATGCCCTTACTTCCGTATTGGTTTCGACATGTCGTGGATCACATGGATTCTTACAGCAAACAGTGTGAACGGTCTGCCAGCCCCGTTCCTGAGCCGATGCCCTCCCACCGAACTGCGCGCCCTGACGCAAGAACACCTGCTCGGATTTGCTGAGCGCGAAGGGTTGCGACGTGACCTTCCCCCAGATGCAGTTGATGCCGTCAAGGACGTCATCATGGCAATCAAGATGCCGCACAACGTCAGCCTTAGATCAGTCATTCGGATGCTGGATGCTGTCGACCAGGCGATGAACCGTCCAGTGTTGCACTGAACAAGGTCGGCAAGGCCGAGGTGTGTCTCGTCCGAATGACCTTAATGACCGTCCCTCAATCACACTATCAGAATCTAATGGAGTTCCCCATGAACAATAGAGACCTCTGGGCTCAGAAAATACGTACTGCCATCACCGCTGCTGATGCCGGACCTTCCGAAACCGACCTCGCCGGCGCACCAATCCTGACATATTGGCGTCCACATGTATCGCGCCATGGCGCCCCCATACTCTGGGGGATCGCGTCTGGGCACCCAAGGCTGAAAGGCGGCTGGATCACGACATCCCAGCTTGTCGCAATTGACGTCGACCGAGCTTGGGCGCGTACGGCGTCACGGTGGTATGTTCTGGCTCAACCCTTCTCTGCCTATGAGGTGAAGATCGCCAAGGGCCTCGGGATGGAGGAAGCCCCTTCGGGATTTGTACAGGTCGACTTGCCAGGGTATCGGCCACTAGATGACCTGTCGCTGCTTGATGAACTGTTGGGGGCCTGGCGGGAACGTATGGTGTTCAACGACAGTGGGGAGGGCTGACATGTCCGGTGAAGAAGGTCCCAAGCACTTCAACTTTGCGGAACGGCAGCGGCAGAAAGCGCGGGCTCGGCAACGAGACGAGGAGCGGTTGGCGCGGGGAGATTTCCCCCGCCGAGTTGCAGCGTAAGAACATGCCGTTTCGAAAACTCAGGCGCGACAGGGTGGCCCTATACAGGAACAAGAAGACCGGCGAGTTCAAGTGGATTTCTTTCGATCGGAAACGGGGTTCAGATAGCAGTGAGCATTGACGCTTCAGCACAGGGGCCGGCCGCCAATTGGGGTGGACATGAGGTGCAACGGGGCGCGGCGACGCGGCCCCTCCCGCCGCGTCGCTGCCTTCGATGAATCCGCGCTCTGGTAGGTCGCTGGTCCGAGGCTATTCCGCCTCCCTGCCGGGGGCGCACCCGCGCGCCCACTGCGCTTGAACGTCTCCGCTGGTGCCCCGGAAGATTGACATGCGGAAATTAGGATGCGCCAATTGCCATATAGAGGTCAGGCAATTGGGTTCATAATGTTCGGCATTTTGAAGAAACTTTTCGGCGCGGGGAAGACTACAGTGCGTGATGAGGGGGTCGCCGCAATCCGCGAAACGGTTAGCTCAGGCGGTGAGCGCCAGAGCCGCTTCGAGGAGTTCGAACGAGAAACGAGGGAACGCCTTGAGGCACAATCTTATGAGATGCCGGGGCAAGCTTACTTCAGCCAATTGCAGGCTCTGCAGGAAAGTATCTCTGACCGCAGATACATGGACGCCGCCACCGCGGCGCACAAGAGCCTGCCGCTCATTCGCAAGTGGCTTGAGGATCCCAGGGGCAACGGCAAGAGGCTCAGCCTGAACATGCCCGCGCTTACTCAGGGCGGCACCATGCTGGCCATAACCGGCGACCGGAAGGGACTGGAGATGCTGCATGAACTTGTATCGCAGTTCGATCATCTTGAGGAATACCGCGCGGATGCCGAGAAGCATCTCGCCGCCATCGACCTCTTCGACGCTATACGCAAAGCCGTCGCAGCGAAGCCTGGCATCCTGCAGAACAAGATGAAGTCGAAGGTGGGCGCCGAGGACGGACGCCTTGTCAGCAACCTGATCTCGTGGCTGGAGAAGGCTGGAGAGATCAGCCGCGCCAAGAACGGAAAGACCTACGCGCTCTACGTAGACGGCGTCGAGATGAGCGCCACGGACGCTTCGGCAGTCTACACCGAGCCGCCGCGCCCGGGGTCTCATCAGGCCAGATCCAAGCCGGGGAAGCCCATCGAGCTCAACTTCGACAAGCTGACCTTGGTGCCGCTGCCACGATCTCCGGAGGCCTGGACGAGCCAGGTTACGCTGCCTGCGACCTCTGAAACATTCGAGGATGCCGAAGGCACTTGGCGTGAACTCACTGTAGAGGCGATCGCGCCTACGGATCGCCCGAACCCTGCTTTCCGAAAGCACTTCACCACACGTGGCGGCGTCCTTTCCTTCGATGACCTTGGAAAGTCCGAGGCAAGCCTCGGTGCGCCAGGCGCAGTGATGTTCACCTCCGAGCAGGGCGTCACCCCAATGATCGAACGACTGGAGCGCCCGATTTATGCGCTCGATGTCCATCCCGAGGGCCAGGGCTTCGCGACACGGTCGAAAACGAATATCCTGACCGTCTATGGTGCGGACCTGAAAGTCGATTTCGAGACCGACCTTTCCGCCACGCCCGAAGTCGCAGCGGGGCGCCGCCGTCTCGATCTTGGCGGGGAAGGTGGTATCCTGTGGGGTGAACCCCACTTGGCGCTCAACTGCATCGCGCTCAGCCCCAGTCGAGACCGCTACCTTTACACGCATGTGGATGAAGGCTGGTGCATCGACCGGGACGGAAAACGCCTCTGGGGCGTCCGTATGCCTGAACGCCGCGTGGAGACCTATCATCATACCTTTGAAGCGGGCGGCATGGGCAGGCATACGGGAACCGCCGTGGAAATCGAAGAGGCGCTCAAGGGACTTGAGCTTGCACTGCCAGTAACGCCGGATGAGATTCGGCAGAAATACCGTGGCTTGGTGCGTCAGCTGCACCCGGACCTCAATCCCGGTAGCGAGGAGCGGATGAAGGTGGTCAACGCAGCATACGAGGTGCTGACCGGGGCAAGCCACGAAGAACTGCAGGGCAAGGAAAGCGCTGAGGACTTGCTTACGCTCACCGCCACTGTGACTTTCACGACCGGCGGTGGTCCTGATCGCCTTCAGGCTGCGACCTTCTCAGGGAGTGGCGATACAGTGTTGCTGGGAACCTCCCAGGGGCGGGTCCTGCGCATCGATGGTTCCGGCAAGCCGATCGCCCTCTACGATGTGGGCAGCACACCACTCAGGATCCTAGAGACGGATCGCTACCTTTACATCCAGACATTCACTCGGCTCTACGTCCTCGAGGGCGAACAGCTTGTGGGGCTGCAGGATTGCACGACCAAATGCGATCTGCTGGTAGACGAGGGATTTGTCTTGCTGGTTGAGAACAAGGGTGTGCGGGTATTGACGAAGGCGGGCAAACCGCTGGGCATCGCCCTGACCAAAGCGCCCATCCGTCGGGCTGGGATCGAGGATGGCGTGCTCGTCGTCGAAACACGAACCCATCGCGGCCGGTTCAGCGGCTTCAAGGGATAAAGCGAGTTACCCGTTCAACGACCAACCAAAACAGGCGAGACGCGTCCATTTTCGGCCTGGAACCATCATCCACCCTCTACGTCAATGCGGCCCGCAGCTTGGCCAGTCCGGCCATTCGTCCATGGCGCAACATTCTAGGGGAATGAAGTTCGGCAGAGCAGGTCGAAACCGATGGTCGTGTTCTTGTCGTCAGGCTGTTGTCCGAGGTGCATCATGGACTCGACCATTCAACAGGGAAGCCCGTCGATCCTTTCGATGGAGGCCAAGTCGTTGTCCCAGCTTGCGCGACTGGAACAGCAGATATGCGCGTTGGGTCGTATGTCGATCCGGCTGTCAATTGACCCTGCAGGCACCACAAGCAAACCAACCTCCGGCTGGGAAACAGGCAGCGCCGCCCCGCAATCGGAGCAAAAGCTCTTTATATGGCGTGTCCCGGAGAGCTGGAACGCCTTTATGTTTTCCTCGCCTGACACCCAGGTAATTTTGGCCGTGGACGAAAAAAGGTTCGCCGAATGGGCTGAACCGCTGTCTTTGCGGCAGCGGGCGCAGTGGCACAGGAAAAAGCTCTCGAACTCTCCCGATATGCGGAATTTCACTGCGCCACAAAGGCATTGTCCGGTGGCCAGATTGTTGTCCATTCACACCCCTCTCGAAAGGTAAAACCACTGCTGCTAGTCGAATGCACTCTCACCTATCCCTTGTATCCACGTGTTGGAACACGGTCAAAGAGGACTCCAATCCGACCCGCGGCGGCGCGGCATGCATCGCGAGTACCGGCCCCCTCAGATCGACATCAACGCACCAAAGTGGCCATTTGGACGGCAATCTGCTAAGGTCCTGAAGCAACCTAAAGTTACCCTTCGTACATGACGTAGCACGACTCCCGATCAAGCACGAAGGGCGGAAAACCTGCCGTTCGCTGCGCAGATGAAAACTGAAAATTTGGTTCTTCAGATGAGTCCTGTCGGCCATCCCCAAGAAACATACTTCTTGTAAGCCACCGCAATTTCTGTATCGGCGTTGGGGTTCATTACGTTCCCTGAATTTGAGTATATTTTTTCATCGACACCTGCAGGAGAGAACTTTGAGAATGGTCGCTTGATGGCTGGAGTGATTTTGTCAATTGCATGATAGTCGTTGCGGCCCGGCGTTTTAAGCCATGACAAGAGAATTACGTTTGCTCCAGCTGCCTCAAGGAAGGCGCGGGATGCCTCTAATGAGTAGCCTTGTGTGCAGATGTCATCCACCACTAAGACAGTCTTGCCTTTGATGTTGGGCTTGTTTTTGTACTTTAGCTGCTTGGGCCCAGTTCGTGTTGGTGTCGGGTTCAGCTTGATTGTCGATAGTTGATTATTTGCGGTTGGCGATTTTCCATTATTTCTAAGTATTTGCGATTTTTCAGCATCAGTATGCCGATCGATGAAGTCGAATAAATATCTTGCACGAAGAGAGCCTGAAACAACGGCGACGGCGTTCATCAGCTTGGTTTTATTAGATGTCGTCTTATGGCCGGGATATGGTGCGACAAAGTCAACTTCCGTCCCAATGCCAGACAAGTGAATGCGTGCTGCCATTAAAAGGCCCCAGAATCGGATGTTGCCAGTATCCTGTTTTACGGCTTGCTTCGCGTCATACGAGTAAATCGCGCCCTCGGGATAGGCTTTTGAATATTCGGCAAAAGGCGCAATCGAATAAATTCTTAAAGCACCATCTTCAATGCCCCAGAACCAATCCTGAGGTGTCAGGCAGCAGCAGTCAACGAAGCTTGCAATGTCTTTTGGAGAGGCAAACTCAAAACCATACTGAGAATTGTCACCATGCCACTTGGCGTTAAGAAGTGGAAAGCCGCCATTGGATGCAGCTTGGACATCTTCTTGTGTATTCCCAACATAGAAGACTTCGGGAGCAGTCCAGCCATGTTTGTCCAAGATGGCTTGCATGGCAGTCGCGTATTGCTTGTAGTCAATATCCTTGCCGCCTTGGTAGTAGGGGAGTTGTGAGCCGACGAACTGCGACAGATATTCCTGAAAGGGCTTCTCATCCTCGTCTTTTATAGCGACAGTCCAAGTGGTGTTTGAAACGAGGACAGGCTGTATCCCCTTAGACAAGAGGAATTTCAACAGTTTCACTGTTTCAAAGAAAAGATCAGGATTTATCGATCCCTTATGCGCAAGGACGTCGCTGAGAGAGAAGATTATTCCTTTAAGGTTGTGCATGTTGTGCCTTCACTTAAAGTAGAGATTTCTGGGCGGGCTCAGCGGCTAAGCCAACCTTGAAAAAATTTAGAAATGCGACGTGTTCTTGAGGTAATGTTAGACGGACTGAGTTGTGCAGCAGATTTGAAGGTATCCAATCCTGCTCCGCCTGCATTGGAGTTCGAGCATACATAATTGGCCTCTTTAAATCGGATGCAAATTTAACCGTGTGCGCGGTCCCGCTTTTCACACCCCACTCGATCGGAAAAACAACATCCCCGAGCGCAGCTTGAATTCTATTTCTCCGGACAAAATTGCGAGCGCTGAAGGAGTCGTTAGGTAGGTACTCCGTTACGATGCAGCCGTCGCCGTCAATTATTTCTTGCCTGAGACCTTCAGAGCCCTTGGGGTAATTCAGCAAGATTCCTGTTCCGAGGACCGCGATGGTGGGAAGTCCAGACGCTATACTCGCACGATGAACAATTTGATCGATTCCCTCCGCTAAGCCGCTTACAGTTACGACACCCAATTCTTTCAAGCAGTAGCCGAAATAGGTTGCGAGCCACTTTCCGTCAGGCGACACTTTACGAGAGCCAACCGCTGCAACTGAATTTCCTTGCAGGGCTTTGATATTCCCCTCAACGAAAATCCAGTGAGGCGGATCGTTAAGATCAGAAAGGCGTTTGGGATACCGTTCGTCCGTTCGAAAAATAAGAGATACCCCTCGACGCTCGAAATATTCGAGCTTTCGGCGCCCCTCATCGAGGGCTCCGCTGCAGGAGGCCGGTGTGTCTAGGTGCTCAAAAATCTTAGAGAATTTTGTCATCAGAGCATCATCTTTAGAGAGCTCCGACCTTATCTCAAAATCGAAGAACGAAGAATATTTGATACGTTCTGATGAGATCTTTTTCAGCGTCTCGAAACCAACCCCACGTAAATCGCACAGAGCCAAGAATGATATGTGCTCTTTGTTCATATACCAAATTTCCTGCTGCTGAGAACAGCGTCATTGCCGATGCTCAAATGGTATCTGTAACTAAAGGCGGAGGGAAGGCCCAGGGCAAGTGGTCATGAAGCACTGATGTGCTTCCGCCTTTGGCATTACGCTTTAGGGTCAGGATGCATTGATTTCCCGAGCGCTGCGTGATTCACGGCTCCGAAAACGGAGCGGTGACATGAGCAATCTTTTCTGGCTGACCGACGCACAGATGGCGCGTCTGAAGCCCTACTTTCCAAAGTCGCACGGTAAGCCAAGGGTCGACGACAGGCGGATTCTGAGCGGGATAATTTTCATCAACCGCAATGGGTTAAGGTGGCGCGATGCTCCTGAAGCCTATGGCCCACACAAGACGCTTTATAGCCGTTGGAAGCGTTGGAGCGAAAAGGGCATATTTGCGCGGATGATGGTGGGGCTGGCTGCCGAGCACGGCGAACAGAAGACAGTTATGATCGACGCGACCTACCTGAAGGCACATTGTTGAATTCTGCAAGAAATTGCCCCAGTTTTCCGAAACGCAGTGACCCACCGGCTGTGAATAATTCCGCCAGCTTTCCGTGAGATAGAAAGCTTCAGGAGGGTCAGCGTCAAATGGAAAAAAGGGTCAATTCGTCCTTAAAATCAACAGGTGTGCCCTCTTGTTTGCAGCGAAAGTCCAATTTTCGCGCGCCGTTTCATTGGATCTGACGGCTCAAAGCGGATGGGCCCTAATGTGCGTTGACGCCCGAGGCTTATGTCAAACCTTTCGTTAAGCGTGGCAAGGCGAATGCCGCCGTGGCTGAGTATTGCTCCGCCGTTCATACAGTTGGAGGTCGTCGCAATTATGGGCCTGACCACTCATCGAGCAAAGACTTCATTTCTTTTATAAAGAGTTGGATGGTTGCCTTACTGGCGCTTCCGCTTCTTGTAATCGCGTGGACTTCAAACGGTAGCGCCGGAACTAAATCTAAAGTTTTAAGTCCATCTACACCATGAAATGCAGCCGTGAATTCATCAACCACAGCTGATCTCTGCATCGCCTTCACCAAGTGAGGTACCGATACCAACGTGTTTCCAGTCACAGTGTCATCGTAGGGCAATCCGCGCTTTATCAATTCTTCGTTCAAGATGCGGCCAAGCGGCCCGCGCGCGGTCAGACCAAGCATTTGCGTCGCAACCAGATCCTCCAGGCAGACGCTCGTCATTGCGGCAAGTGGACCATCAGCGGGGCTGAGCACGACAAGTCGGCCCCGACCGATTACTTCTGAGACGACATCTTCACTTTGAAATCTGCCAACAACAAGACCCACTTCGACCATGCCGGCCCTGATTGCGACAATCTGCTGCTCCGACGTGCCGACATCGACGGAAACACGCAGACCGGGGAGTGAATGCATCGTGCGGCGCAATGCGTTCGGAACAAAATGCGGGCTAAGCAACCCGACTGTCATCACTGGCAGGCGCATTCCTACACCCTTTCGCAAGGAATCGATTCTGCGCTCTAGTCGGGTGATACCATCGTCCAAGAAACGGCTTTCGTTATAGATCGAGTCAGCTTCCGGTGTTGGAATTACCCGACCCTTATCAATAAGAAACAGCTTCAGTCCTAAGGCCAGCTCGAAATCTCGCAGATGACGGCTGGCGGTCGGCTGCGAAATTTTGAGTGCGCGGGCCGCGGCAGTGATGGAGGCGCGCTCATAGACTGTGCGAAAAACCTGAAGCCTTTGAAGGGTGATTGGTTTCATATTTTGGAGCCCTTCTCTACGTCCTGACCATAGCATTATGCTATGTATGGCCGAAAAGCTTTCTATTTCTTTAACATTCTTTTGCCCGCAGTCTTGGCGGTAACATTGAATAAGGAACCGCCGACAATGCAGGCGCCACTAATACTTGTCTTCACCTTCATGGGCCTGCTTGCAGGGTCAGCGATTGCATATGTCATCGGTGCCTCTGCGATCCTGACGTTCTTTGCCGCGGGTCGTGAGGGTTTCATGGCAGCTTTACCCCAGCGGTTATTTAGCCAACTGGACGTGTTTGCTTTTCTGGCCATGCCTATGTTTATCTTTGCAGGTGATCTGATGAACCGTGGAGGATTGGCGACATCCCTGATTGACTTTTGCATGTCATTTCTTGGTCGTCTCAAGGGCGGACTTGGCCACGTAAATGTTCTCACATCGGTATTTTTCGCCGGCGTGTCAGGCTCAGCCGTTTCAGACGCCGCAGCACTTGGAAATTCGCTCGTGCCTGAAATGCGTCGGCGCGGATACTCGAAAGACTATGCGGCGGCTATCACGGGTGCATCTTCAATTATTGGTCCGATCATCCCCCCGTCGTCGATCCTGATTTTTTACGGCGCGTTGATGGAAACCAATGTCACCGCACTCTTTGCTGCAGGCATCATACCGGGGTTGTTGCTTGCGGGTGTGCTGTTGGCGATGAACGCATTCTACGCTCACCGCGACAACCATCCGGGCGGACCGAACGATGACGTGCCGCCGTTTCTGGGATCATTCGTGAGAGCCATTCCAGCCATGATGCTGCCTGTCATCATTCTGGGCGGAACGTTATTCGGATTTATGACACCTGCAGAAGCGGCAGCAGTGGCTGTGGTTGCTGCTTTGATCGTGGGCTTCGTCTTTGGGGGAATGACAGTCAAGGATGTATTCAAAAGCATCGAGCGTACTGGGGTACTGTTGGGCGCGCTGTTCATAATCTTGTGTGCGATTTCGACCTTTTCCTATCTTGCAGCGCTGCTGCAATGGCCGCAGGCGATTTCAAGCACTGTGATGGCGTGGGGCCTTGGACCGTTACAATACCTGATGCTCGTCAATGTGATTTTCTTGCTGGCTGGCATGGCAATGGATGTAAAGGCGGCGGTTGCACTCTTCGCGCCGATCTTTGTGCCCGTCGCGCTGAGCATGGGCGTTGATCCTGTACATCTGGGGATCGTGATTTGCTTTAACATCACCACTGGCTTGCTCTCTCCACCACTCGGAGGGGTTTTGCTGATCCTCGCGACGACCGTCCGCATGGACTACTGGCGGCTGATCCGCGCGACCTTCCCGTTCTTTGTCGCCGAGGTTTTGCTGCTACTGATCCTTACTTATTTTCCCGATATTTCTTTGGCTCTGCCACGGTGGCTTGGGCTTGCTTGACACAACCAACCAAGGAGTGAGAACATGAAAATCTTTTCAAAACTGCTGGCCGCAACGGCCCTAAGCGTAGTGGCACTGTCCACTCAGGCCGCTGAGGTGAAGGTTGCACTAAACGGCGCGGATGATCCTGATACGAACGCCGAAGCCGCATTCGTCCATGGTTTTGCGGATGCGCTGGAAGGAACTGAGTTTGATGTGAAGGTTTTTCCGTCCGACACGTTGGGATCGGAAAAAGAGCGCTATGACCAAGTGTCCCAAGGCCTAATTGAAATCAACCTCGCTGCTTTGTCGACCACATTCGGGCAATCACCATTGGCCAAAGGCGTTCAACTGCCGTTTTTCTTCGAAAGCAGGGAAGAGCTGGATCAGGTTATGGCCGATACCGATATGCTGGTCAAATTGAACGAACCGCTTTTGCAAAATGGGGTCAAGGTTGTCGGCTTGAACTACATCGGCATGGATATCGGAATTCACAATTCCAAAAAGCCCGTTTCGAAAATGTCAGACCTGTCGGACCTACGATTTCGGGCGCTGAATTCTGAACAGTTGGCACTGCAAGAGGCTCTCGGCACCACTGGCACGATTATCTCGTGGTCCGAGGTGGCAAATGCTCTGCAAACCGGCGTTGCAGATGGCTATTTCAATCCACCAAACTCTGCAATCCGCACAGGCCATACGGAGTTTCTCAAGCACTTTACACCCATTGATCTGACGCCTTCCACGCGTGTCGTTCTGATTTCGGAGGACTGGTACGGCGCGCTTCCAGATGAAGAAAAGGCGTTGATCGATACCGCGTTGGAGGCAGGTATCAAGGCAAATCGGGAGTGGGTCAATGCATGGTCAGGCGAAGTTCGCGCCAAACATGAGGCTGCCGGTGTGACCATAACCGAGCTTGAAGACGGCGAGCGAGAAAAAATGGCAGAAGTGGCCCGTGAAACTTGGTCGGCATCACTGAGTGAAGCCCAACTTCAGCAGTGGACCGAAGCAAAAGCATCCTTGGGTCAATAGGGTAAGGAGGCCTTCATGAGCACGTATAGAAGTTCGATGATCCGCTTTAGCGACACACTGGATAAGGTGGCTATGGTCCTTTCCGGTATCGCAATCGTGGTGCTTGTGGGGGCCGTAATTTTGCAGGTGGTGGCCAGATATGTTTTCAGCCAACCACCTGCTTATACCGAAGAACTGGCCCGCTATGCAATGATCTGGGCTGGTCTGATTGGTGCCTCGATGTCCTTTAAACGTCGGTTCGATCCGGCGCTGTTCAATGGTATTAACCGCGGTCCGGTCTGGATAAAGATCGGGGCTCGGCTGATCAAGTCTGTGGTGGTCTTAATCTATCTTCTACCGATCTTGTGGTATGTCTTTTTTGGCCCCGGCATGAACCCTGCACGCGGCTTTCTTCTGCGGCATAGTCGGACAATGGCTGATGCTCTTCCCTTCAGCACGGTCTGGGTGGCAATCGCGGTGCCTTTGATGATCGTGTTTATTCTTGTGCATCTAGTCGCGCGCTGGAGTGGAGACGATCGACCGGCACACACGGACGCCGATCAATAAAAACCCGAACAAAAATACAAAATTTTCAGAAAGGTGGTCCCATGCAGGCTGATCTTATCATTCGCGGTGCGGATATTATTGACGGGACGGGGGCGACTCGTTTCAAGGGGGACGTAGCGGTCACAGATGACAGGATTGCCGCAACGGGTAATCTGTCTCATTGGATTGCGGGCCGTGAAATAGACGCGCGGGGCAAGGTCGTCGCGCCGGGATTTATTGATCCACACGTGCATCACGACGGTGCGATGCTGACCCACCCGGACATGGAGTTTATGACGTCTCAAGGGGTCACGACCGTGATAAACGGCAACTGCGGCTTTTCGATTGCCCCGTTGAAAGACACGAGCAGAATGCCGGATGCGCTGCGCATGATCGTGGACGACGATCAACTGGCATTCCCAAGCTATGCGGCCTACCGTGACCGCATCGCTGACGCACCTGCCGCTGTCAACGCGGCGTGCCTGATCGGACATTCTACCCTGCGGATCAACGAGTTAACCAACCTTGGTTTGCCTGCGGACAAGGCTCAGACCTTAGAAATGTGCCGCCAGCTGGATAAAGCCTTGGAGGAGGGTGCAATCGGACTGTCGACTGGCACCTTTTATCCTCCTTCACGGGCGGCCCCGACCGAAGAGCTGATCTCGCTTGCTCGCATCGCGCACCAACACGGCAAGCTTTATGTGACTCACATGCGCGACGAAGGCGACCGCGTAATCGAAGCGTTGCAGGAAACTTTCGCCGTTGGTCGCGAGAGTTGCTGCGGGGTGCATGTGTCCCACCATAAATGTGCTGGGTTGGCTAATCACGGCAAATCAATCCAGACACTCAAGATGATCGACGACGCGATGCAAAAACAAGATGTCGGGCTTGATACTACGCCTTGGATTGCGTCCTCGACCATGCTCAATTCGGGACGTCACAAACAAGCAACACGTGTCATTGTCGCCGAGAGCAAGCCCTATCCTGAGCTGGCCGGACAAGATCTTGCCGATATCGCTCTGCGATGGAATACGGACATCGACGACGCTCTGGAGCGTTTGCTTCCAGCAACTGGTATCTTTTTCATAATGGACGAAGAAGACGTGCAGCGGATCCTTTCATATGAGCATACGATCATTTGTTCCGACGGCATCCCCACCGGATCGCATCCGCATCCACGCGTGTGGGGCACCTTCCCGCGCGTGCTCGGGCGCTATGCGCGCGACGTCGGCCTTTTCTCTTTAGAAGAAGCGGTCAAGCGCATGACGTCTATGCCTGCTGACCGGTTCGGCCTGGGAGGCCGTGGACGGATCACAGTGGGCCACTTTGCCGACTTGGTTATCTTTGATCCGGACACGATTGCCGAGGGAGCCACATTCGAGACGCCAATCCGTCCCGCGATTGGGATTGACTGGGTCTTTGTCAATGGACGAGAAGTCTGGAAAGATGGCCACAAGACGGGTGCTCGGCCAGGGCGCCCGCTTGAGCAGACAGTGCCGTGCAGAGTGGTCTAGCATATCCTCCCATCTGTCATATCGCAGGGGACGTTCGCTGCGTGGCGCGGGATCGAATTGTCGTCATCTCTGAGGTCACGTCCGACCTTCTAAAAGGTGCCTTTGAATATTATTGGCGGTTTCCCGTAGAATTTGGATGAGTTCTTCTTGTCTTCCTGCTTCCTTTAGCCGAACTGGCGCCAAGGAGATATTGGCCGCCGCAATAACGCGTCCTCCGGCTGCGCGTATCGGAACGGCGATACCAGCGATACCTTCTTCCAACTCGCGATAGACCATGGACCAGCCCTGCTGCCCGTCACGAGAAATCTTTTCGTGAAGCCGCTTGGGGTCGGTGATGGTCCAGGGTGTAAAGGGTTCAAGGTGCGCAGTTTCAATGTAGTGACGCAATTCCCGTTCTGGCAATTCGGCCAGTTGGATGCGTCCCATAGAGTTGGCGTGTGCGGGCACGCGGCTTCCGACATTCAGAGAGTTTCTGAGAATACGCTGAGTCTGAACCCGAAGTACGTAAACGATGTCGTGACCGTCCAAGACTGAGATCGACGAGCTTTCGCCTACCTCCGATGCAAGTGCCTGGATGTCCGCTTCGGCAAACCGCCATATTTCCGAAGACGCCAGATAAGCAAATCCCAGGTCCAGGATCTTCGGCGTGAGAGAAAAGTACTTTCCGTCTGTCGCGGCATAGCCAAGCGTGACGAGTGTGTGAAGCAATCGACGTGCCGTGGAGCGGGTCACTCCTGTGCGGTCTGCGACATCCGTCAAGGTGAGGACGCGCGAGCCCTCATCAAAGGTCGTAATAACTTTCAGGCCGCGCGCAAAAGTTTGGGCGTATGTGTTTGAGGGTTCGTTCTCTGACATTGCTATCTGTTCTCTATTCAAACAAATGGCCTGATTTAGCCTTTTGCGTGATTGCCTTGGATTGACGGGTGGCAGAACGACACTGCACCCTTTGGTCGAGTTGTTTGAATACATTACTCTGTGTTTGAATAACAAACAAATTTACATAAGGGAGTAGCGCATGAACGTAATGGGCGAAGAGTTTGAGACGGATTTCTGGAAGGAAGTGGACGACAGGGCGACATGGGACATGATCGTCCCAGGCGAGCTACGCGAGACCCGACCCGTTACTCTGACCAAAAAGATAATTCAGGATTTTGCCCGCAAGGTGGGTGAAGACAATCCGCTGTATTTTGATGAAGAGTACGCCCTCTCGACACCATACAAAGGAATTGTCGCCCCGCCCTCCATCCACATTCTTTTGATGTTTGCCTGCACGACATCCAAGGATTGGATGAGGTCTCCGGGCACAATCAATGCTGGTCAGAATTGGTACTATCACGTGCCAATCCGACCCGGGGACACGATCGAAATGCGCGGGTCGGCATTAGACAAGTTCATCAAGAAAGACAGGTTGTTTGCGGTTCACGAGAACCTTTTCACCAACCAGAATGGCCAGGTTGTGTGCTCAGGCCGCGGCCAGACCATCCGGCCGATATAAGGAGACGCAACACATGACTGTTATGGAAAATTTTGACAAAATTGAACTGGGCGAGGTCGTTCGTGGCCGCTCTTTCACTGTCACAACAGAAACGATTCAGGACTTTGGCGATGCATCGCTGGACTATAACCCGCTTCATTTCGATCCGGATTGGATGGAAAAGAACGACTTCGGTGGTACTTCGTTCGGCAGTGTTATCATGCACGGCATGCAGAACTTTGCGCTTATCACGCGGACGCTGACGGATTGGCTGGTGCCTCGCGGAGGATATCACCGGAGACTTGAAACCCGGTGGATCAAACCCGTCAAATTGGGCGACACCATCACGCCCGAAGCTACGGTAAGCCGGAAGAATCTGACCGACAGCGGTCAATGGGTTCAATTCGATATCGTCGTCAAGAACCAGCACGGAGACCCCGTCGCAACAGGTCAGGGACTGGCCGAATTTCGAGAGACTATCCCGGTATGAGGAGCAGTCGGGCGAAAGTCCGGCTGATCGGGGAAATGCAACAATAGGGAGGAAAGACAATGATTAAGACTTTTGCAAAACGCGGGGTTCTGGCCTTAGCCATAGCCGCGCTACCAGCTGTGACATCGGCCCAAGAGGTGCCAAAATTCTTCAAGATCGTTTCCACATCGCCTGGTGGCCTGTGGCATACGTTTGGAACACAGTTGGCTGACAAGCTTGGCAAGGCTTTTCCGGAGATGGCGGTCAGCCATGTGCCGGGTGGCTCGAACGTGAACCACAAGCTGGTCAGTTCCGGCGATGCGCAAATGGGCTTCAGCTTTTCTCCTACCTCAATCGAGGCATGGAATGGCGAAGGTGGGTTTGACCAGAAGTGGCAGGACGCACGTGTCGTTGGGACCTTTTATCCGGCCTACTTGCACGCCGTGGCTCGCAACGGGGCAGGCATCGAAAAGATGGAAGACCTGCAAGGCAAAGTCGTGAGCCCTGGCAAGCGAGAGTGGTCAACTGCCGCAATCGCGATGCAGATCTTGAACGATTTTGGCGTCACCGAGGAAAGTCTGTCTGAAAACGGCGGGCAAATGCAGTACCTTGGTTTTGGAGATGTGACCAACATGATGGCAGACCGTCGTCTGGATGCATTCATGTACTACTCGTCCGTTCCAAGCCCGCTTTTGCTGAAGCTTAACGAACAGCCTGGCATTTCTATCGTGCCGTACACACAAGAAGAGGTGGACAGGATTTTGCCTACTCTGACGCCAGCTGGTGCGTACGTCGAGATGACTTACCCCGCAGATCCCTACAAAGGCAGCGCCGGTAATTTTCCGGTTCCGACCATGTGGTCAATCTTTCTTGTAAACAAGGATGTGCCTGACGCAGTTGTCTTTGAACTTACTAAGCTTCTCTACGAAGACGCTGACCTCAAGAAATTCATGGGCGCCGACCCGTCGTTGGCATTGGATTATGCGACAACCAGTTTGAAGGGCGGTGTCATCCCCTTCCATCCAGGGGCGCAGAAGTACCTTGAGGAAAAGGGCGCATTTTGAAGCGGTCTTTGCAAAGCAGGCGCGCATAGGGGGGGTCGGAAGTGACTGACAGACGAGAAATCGGAAATGCAACCGACGCCTATCTGCTCCGGCAGGCTCTTCCCGTCCCGACGTGGCTTGTGGCCATTATCATTGCGGTCTCACTCGGGACCGCAATGTATCACCTGCTTGGCGGTTTGTTCGGCACGGCCGAGGCATTCCGGCACCGCACGGTTCATATTACCATGTTTCTGGTTCTGGCGTTTTTGTTTTATCCTCTGGGTCGGTCCGGATGGCACGAAAAGCTACGCTGGACGTCGGTGATCGACTTTGTACTTATTTCTTGCGCTGTGGGGGTGCTTGTCTATCGGATGCAGGATGTGGACGCGCTTGCCTCCCGTTCGAGCTTTCCAAGCCGTGGTGATGTCGTCAGCGGAACCGTGTTGATCTTGCTGGTGCTGGAGGGCGTTCGCCGTACGGTGGGGTTTGCCCTTGTGATCTTGCCTGCGCTCTTCATGTTTCATGCTTTGTATTCAGACCATTTCCCATCAATTTTCCTTGCCGCTCCGACGCGGTTCTCGTCTCTCGTTGGTTATCTGACCGTGGATCTTGATGGTATGCTTGGGGTGCCCATTGCTGTTTCGTCCTCATTTATCGTCATATTCATGATGTACGGGGCGGTACTGGTAAGATCTGGCGCCGGGACATTCTTTACCGACTTGGCCTATGCTGCGACGGGCTGGATGTCAGGCGGCGCTGCAAAAGCAGCGGCTTTGGCGTCGGGGCTGTATGGCACACTGTCTGGCAGCACCACGGCGAACGTGGTCACAACCGGCTCGTTCACGATCCCTTTGATGAAAAGTTCGGGCTTCAATCCCAGATTTGCGGCTGCCGTCGAAGCCATGGCATCCAACGGAGGTCAAATCGTGCCGCCCGTCATGGGGGCAGCGGCTTTCATCATTCCTATGTATATCCCGGGTGCAAGTTATCGGGATGTGGTGCTCGCTGCTGCAATTCCGGCGCTGCTCTACTACATTTCGATCTTGGCGATGATCCATTTCCAAGCGCGCAGAGCTGGACTGACTGGCGTTCCACGCAAGGATTTGCCGAGTGCATGGATTACCCTGCGTGAAGGCTGGCCAATACTCATCGCTTTTGGCGCGATCGTCGGCTTCCTTTTGTTCGGGTTCACTCCGATGATCGCCGGTGCGACCGCGCTAGTCCTGACTGTGATCGTGACGCTGTTCAGAGCGGAAACACGCCTGTCGCCCCAGGACTTTTGTGCTGCGCTTGAAACCGGCATTCGCGCTACCATACCGATCGTCATGGCCTGCGCGGCGGCCGGCATTATCATCGGGTCGATGGACCTTTCGGGCCTTGCGGGGCGGGTTTCCGGTGCTGTGACTGTGCTGGCTGACGGGAATCTGGCGCTGGCGCTGGCAATCACGGCCATTGTCTGTGTGATCCTCGGTATGGGGATGACAACCACGATCGTCTATATCACGCTTGCGGCGCTTGTTGCTCCTTCGATTACCGAAATGGGCGCACCTATCATGGCGGCCAATCTGTTTATTTTTTATTTCGGATGTCTGTCCGGAGTCACCCCGCCCGTGGCGCTGACCACCTATGCCGCGGCCGGCATTGCGGGGTCGAATCCGTGGTCGACCGGGATCGAAGCGGTGAAAGTTGGCATCGCCTCGTTCATGATACCGTTTATGTTCATCTATACGCCAAGCCTTCTGTTAGAAGGAGCTTGGTATCGTATCCTGATCGACAGTGTAACGGCAGGTGTCGGGATCATCTGTCTGGCAGCCGCGGTACAAGGGTTCTTCCGACGTATACTGTCTGGATGGGAACGCGGTCTGCTGGGGACAGTTGCATTGCTGTTTATCGTCCCGACGTGGCAGTCAATGCTGGTCGCTGTAGTCGTATTGTCAGGGCTCTGGTTCAGAGTGCGTAAAGACAAAGTGGGGCAAGCCGATGCGTAACTTCATTCTTAAATGGCTGATATTCCTTCCCATTTTAGCGGTTGCCGTTATTCCGGCTTGGTTCGGCCTGCATTTCCGAGGCTTTTTGCAGTACATCGGCTGGATAGGTCTGTTCTCGGTGTTGGCGGTCGTCTGGTTGCGCCTGACACGAAGAAAACCAGGGCAAGATGATGAGTGATATGCAAGACGCATTTTCGGGGCTGAAAGTTCTGGACTTTACTGCGGGAGTTGCAGGCCCACACGCAACGCAACTTATGGCTCTTCATGGCGCGGATGTCATAAAGATCGAACCGTTGAAGGGAGAATGGGGGCGGACGCTCGGGCGTGCGTATGGAGAGCACACGGCCCATTCAATTGCTTTTAACCGAGGCAAGAAAAGCATGGCGGTAGATTTGAAAAACCCCGACGTGCGCGAGGCTGTGAAAACGTTGGTAAAATCAGCTGACGTTGTCGCTGAAAGCTTTCGCCCGGGTGTCATGGCCCGGCTCGGGCTATCCTACGACGAGTTGGCGGGCCTGAAACCCGACCTGATTTACCTTTCTGTTTCCGGATTTGGTCAGCAGGGACCCTATGTGAACCGCCCGGTTACCGACGCTGTCATACAGGCGTTTTCGGGTTGGATGACGATGAATGCAAATGAGCAAGGTATACCGCAAAGGTCCCGTATGGTTGCCATGGACGTCATGACCGGTCTGTACGGTGCAAACGCAGTTGCAATGGCTCTGATTTCAAAGCTGCGATTTAATCGTGGGAAATGGATTGATTGTAATCTCATGCAGGCTGCTGCGGCGTTTCAAACGCCCAAGATGATCGAGTACCATCTGCAAGACGGTGACACAGGCAACCTATATGCACCTGTCGGTGCCTATCCGACCCGCAACGGACAGATAAACATCACCGCGATGCGTGACGATCATTTCATTGCGTTGTGTCGCGTGCTGGGTAGGGAGGACTTGGTAGGTGACCCGAAATATCAGACAGGCCGCCAGCGGCTTGAAAATGAACGCGAACTTAACAAGGTCTTGTTTTCCGAGTTTGCAAAAAAAGATTCCGAGTATTGGGCCGCGCATCTTACGCAGGCAGATGTAATGAACTCTATCGTCTACAACTATTCCGACTACTTCGATGATCCGCACGTAGATGAAGTCGAATCATTCCAATGGCTTGACCATCCCGGTGTCGGAATGGTGCCCGTGCCGGTCGTGCCGGGAGCACCTGAACTATTGATCTCTAGTCCTGATGTGGGCGAACACACAGAGGCTACACTGCGGTCAGCTGGCTTATCGAACCTGAATATTGAAAGCTTGGATAAGCTGGGTGCAATCTATTGCGGCAGATAACCGCGTGACCGGGAGGTGGTACCCCCCATCAAGTGGCTAAATTTAATGTTAGAGCATGGCTCTGTTGATGGCGTGGATGCCTCCTCCCGACGGCGTCGCAATGTGCCACTCTGTTGAGTTTTAAAAGCCATCACAGAAGGAAGGAGCATCCATGTCCGAAATTACTAAAATTGGTGTCGACTTGGCAAAGCGCGTTTTCCAGTTGCGCGGTGCGTACAATGACGGGTCAGTCGCGTTTGGTAAGAAGCTTTCACGAGGTCAGTTGCTAGCAACTGTACCTCTCCAATGACGTGACGCTCAGCTCCGCAGGCGCAGGATCGTTCGGGTTCAATGACCACCTCAACCCGTTCCAGATGTTTGGGTATGGGATGTCGTGATCACGTGGCCAAAGCCCGCGCGATCTCAGCGATCCGCGCCGCTGGCGCCGCAGCATCAAGACGCACGGTGACATCGCCTTTCATCACATCAAGCGTGTTGGAGGAAGTAGCGAGCAGAGGCTGGGCGACAGGCGAAGGCGCCGCGATCTCAACTGGCACAAAGTCCATGCCGTCCAGGTTTGCCAGAACCAGCTCGCCCTGCCGCGCCATCCGCCGCCAATCCGACACTGTGCTCGGGATCAGCTCGTATCGCCTCGCTACAGCCTTGACCGTCTCGCCTTCAATCAGCGTCTCCGCCACGATCTGGGCCTTCACCTCCGGCGGCCAATTCCGCTTCCCATCCGCACGGTGCGGCATCCTTGCCAGAAACTCGCTTGTCGCTCCCATCGAGAAACTCCCCACAAATCAAAGAAGCCTCTGAATCGCAGATCAGGCGCTATGCCGTAAGTGTGCGGGCGGCGCACCGCTTACTCATATTCGCGTCGGATTGACCCACTTTTTCATTTGATGCTGACCCATCAGAAACATGATAAGCTCATGAAAACTAGGCGGGATTGTTGATATCGGTGGGTCACGGCGTTTCAGAAAACCGGGTCAATTCCTCGTCAAATTCAACAGGGCAGACCCGCATTGATGGGATGGATGACAAGATTATCGGGCTTTACGCCGCGGGTCTGACCGTCCGCGACATCCGTGCTCATCTTGAGGACGTCTATGGCCTGCAAGTTTCGCCCGACTTGATCAGCCGCGTGACCGATGCGGTGTTGGATGAGGTTCGGGAGTGGCAATCCCGGGCGCTGGACCGGATGTATCCCATCGTCATTGTTGACGCTCTACGGGTCAAAATCCGCGACGCCGATAGTCGCATGGTCAAGAACAAAGCCGTCTACGTGGCCCTCGGCGTCAGCAGGGATGGCGTGCGCGAGGTTCTCGGTCTTTGGATCGCTGACAATGAGGGCGCCAAATTTTGGCTCTCCGTGATGACAGAGTTGAAGAACCGTGGGCTGCAAGACATCCTGATTGCGGTCGTAGACGGCCTCAAGGGCTTCCCTGATGCCATCACAGCAGCCTTTCCGGACACGGCCGTGCAAACGTGCATTGTTCATCTCGTGCGCCATTCGCTGAACTTCTGTGCTTGGAAAGATCGCAAGGAGGTGGCAGCCGATCTGCGGCGGATTTACAGTGCCCCTACAGCCGAGCAAGCCGCTGCGGAGCTGGATGCCTTTGAAGAAAAATGGGCTGGGGAATCTGCGTCAATCGCCCCCGCCTGGCGCAGAGCTTGGCAAGAGGTAATACCGTTCTTTGCCTTTGATCCCGCCATTCGGAAAATCATCTACACCACCAACGCAATTGAAAGCTTGAACCGGGTAATCCGAAAATCGATCAAGACGCGAGGATCGTTCCCGACCGAAGACGCAGCCACGAAGCTGATCTACTTGGCGATCCGCAACTTTGAGAAAGGCGGCCGGAATGTTCGAGAATGGTTTGCGGCCCGCAATCATTTTGCCATAATGTTCGACGATCGCTTCAATGCGTGACTGTATCTAAAACCCGCATGGGCCAGGCCAGATACACAAAGTTCATGACACTCCCAGATCAAAGCCGCGTGCTCAAAGGCACTCTGTTGCACACTGGTTTTCCCAATCCCGTCTCACGACCGTTGCGCCATACAACTCCTTGCCCTCCTCCGTACCGACGTCCTCGCGGCTGTCAGTCGCCTTACGCCGTCGCAGCCGGAGCTCTGTAAACTTCTTTTTTGACCATGAGCGCCCAGACAATCCGCGCCATTTTGTTCGCCAGCGCAACGCGCACTAGCATTGGCGTCTTGCGCAACAGCATTCCTCCCAACCAAGTACCCGGCTGTGCCATCGAGTGGAAATGCCGCTTTATGATGACGCTGTTGGCTCCAATAATCAGCAATCGCCGCAAAGTCCGCTCCCCCGTCTTTGTCGTCGCCCCTAGCCTCTGCTTGCCGTCTGTCGAATGCTGTCGCGGCACGAGGCCGAGCCAAGCTGCAAAATCGCGCCCACTACGGAATGTCTCGGAGGGCGGCGCGAGTGCAACCAGAGCTGTGACGATCAACGGTCCGATACCTGGGATCGTCATCAGTCTACGCGCCACCTCATTTTCTTTGGCACGCTGGCTGATCTCAGCGTTGAGCTTGGCGATCTGGTCGTCGAGACGGGTCTTTGTCTCGATCAGGACCAGCAACGTTGCCCGGGCTTCCTCGGACAAGCCGCTTGCCGGATCCTCTATGATTGCACTCAGGCGTACTGCGTTTGCTGCGCCTTGGGGAACCACCTCTCCAAACTCCGTCAGATGGCCGCGAAGCGCATTAATCGCCTGTGTGCGCTGGCGGATCAGCAGTTCCCGGACCCGGAAGACCATAGCCGCGCCCTGCACATCTTCGGACTTCACCGGAACGAAACGCATCGACGGGCGCACAGCGGCTTTACAAATAGCTTCAGCATCCGAAGCATCGTTTTTCTGGTGTTTTACGAAGGGTTTGACATAGGCGGGCGGGATCAGTCTTACTTCGTGACCCAACTTACCAATCTCACGGCCCCAGAAATGCGCGCCTCCGCATGCCTACATCGCAACCACGCATCGCGGAAGTTGGATGAAAAACGCCAAAACCTGCGTTCTCCACAACTTCTTGCGTAGAACCGCCCGGCCTGTGCCGTCAGCTCCATGCACTTGGAATAAATTCTTCGCCAAATCGAGTCCGACTGTGATAATATCCGACATGACCGCTCTCCTTTTTGTGGATCATTGCAGACCCACGTTGGCAAATCGATGCCGTCGGGGGGCGGTTACATCATCAAAGCCACCGGAACATCAAAGTTTGTAAGTGTTTTCAGGCTGTGGCCATCTCCTAAAATGCGGTCAATCGCCTTGTGAAGCAATATGGCGTGGTGTTCAGCCTTCTCGCCAACGCGAAAGAGCGGACCCGCGATTGTGATCCCGAATATGCGCGAATTGTGGGCAACTGGAACAGCTACCCCGCCGAGGTCCGGTGAGAAGTGGGAGGCGGACTGGAACCATCCGCGTCTTCGCCCAGTTTCTATCTGTGCCAATACCTCATCGCCGGAGATCGGGGTGCCCGGGCCATACTGCTCGAAGTTCACCTTGCGCAGCAACACATCCAGAGAGTTTTTGGGGTATTGTGACAGCAAGGCCTGACCGGAGGCCGTGGCGTGAATAGGAACGCGCTTTCCCGGCTGCGCTGCATAACGGATGCTTGCAGGCGACTCGATGACATCCAGAAAAACGGCGTGTAGCCCACTGGGCGCAGATATGCAGACGGTCTCATTCGTTTCGGCCGCCAGTTCCATCATCATCTTAATCAACCGTCCGGGAATCGGTTCTCCTTGAGCAAATCCCGCAGCGAGCTGAGACCAGCGTGGCGTGGGATAGTAGCCGGCACGCGCGCGGGGTTCGTAGAGATAGCCTTGTTCCGACAGTGTCGAAAGAATGTTGAACGCGCTGGATCGTGGCCAATCGAAGTGTGACACAACATCTGCAAGCGTTGCTGGACGTTGCCGATCAGCAAAAAACTCGAGCAAATCCAACAAATTTTCTATTTGTTTTACGGCCATGTTTTTCTCTCCGCCCGGTGTCCTACTGTGCCCTGTCCATCGAGATTTTGTCCAGCGTAGGTCCAGAAGCTTTATTGCCAGCCTCCGGAACACACCCAAAAAAACTCGTTGACATCAGGATACTCATACCGCAACTGTTCAACATTGTGGACGATTTGTCCATATTTAAGATCACCTGGAGAGCGCGACGATGGGACCCTTGGAAGGACTGCGAATTCTGGACCTCACAACAGTGTTGATGGGGCCATATGCAACGCAGATCCTTGGCGATTTCGGCGCGGAGGTAGTCAAGGTCGAGTCTCCGACCGGCGATGTGATCCGGCAGATCGGTCCGGCGCGACACAAAGAAATGGGGCCCTTGTTCATGAACGTGAACCGGTCCAAGCGGGACATCGCGCTTGATCTGAAACAGGAAGACGGCCGTAAAGCAATGTTGCGGCTGGTCGAGCGCACAGATGTGCTGGTGACAAATATCCGGCCGAAGGCCATGGCACGGCTGGGGCTGTCTTATGAAGAGCTTTCGGCAATCAACCCGCGTCTGATCTATGCTGCTCTGGTGGGCTACGGGCAGACGGGGCCCTATGCAGCGCGTCCGGCTTATGACGATCTGATCCAGGGCGGTTCCTGCATCTCTCACAGCTTTACGCGCGCAGGTAAGGAGCCGGCCTATGTACCGGCTGCGGTGGCCGACCGGATTGTCGGAATTGCCGCCAACAATGCGATCCTTGCATCGGTGCTTGAGCGTGAACGCTCTGGCAAGGGCCAGAAGATCGAGATCCCCATGTTCGAGACAATGGTCTCGATGATTTTGGGTGACCATTTGGGTGGCCTTACATTTGACCCTCCGATGGATGCTGGCGGCTATTCGCGTCACCTCTCAAGGGATCGTCGTCCCTACAAGACCATGGACGGCTATGTCTGCGCCCTCATCTACAACGACGGCCATTGGCAGCGTTTCTTCGACGAGATCGGTCGCTCCGACATTCCGCAGAGCGACGGCAGGTTTGCCAGCTTTGCCAACCGGATGGCCAACATCGATTTTGTCTATGCATCGCTTGGGGAAATCATTTTGACCAAGACAACCGCAGAGTGGCTGGAGGTTTTTCGCAAGGCCGATGTGCCGGCGATGCCGATGCACAGCTTTGAATCCATTATCGAGGATCCGCATCTGGTCGAGACAGGTTTCTTTCAATCGGTCGATCACCCCAGCGAAGGCAAGCTGCGCCAGATGGCCGTTCCGGTCAGCTTTTCACGCACACCGGCCAAGGTGAAACGCTATGCGCCACGCTTGGGCGAACACGGACCAGAAATCTTGTCCGAAGCCGGATTCTCGGACGACGAAATCGCCGAGCTTCAGCGCAACGGCACGTTGCATTGCACCAAAGAGGACCAATAAATGAACTTTGCCTTGACCGATGATCAAAACGCTATCCGCGACGCGGTTGACCGGATTTGCGCGGGCTTTGATGCCGAGTATTGGTTGCGCCGCGACCGAGATGGCGGGTTTCCGGAAGATTTTTACGAAGCCCTGGCAGCAGAAGGCTGGCTGGGCATTTGCACATCTGAAGAGCATGGTGGCAGCGGGTTGGGGATTACCGAAGCTGCCGTAATGATGCGCGCCATTTCGGAGTCCGGTGCGGGGTTGTCTGGTGCATCGGCTGTCCACATCAATATTTTCGGTTTGAATCCGGTGGCCGTGTTTGGCTCTGAAGAGCAAAAACAGCGCATGCTTCGTCCGATGGCAATCGGCAAGGAAAAGGCCTGTTTTGGCGTCACCGAACCCAATACGGGTCTTAACACCACCCAGCTGAAGCTACGCGCCGACAAGCGCGGTGACAAATATGTGGTAAACGGCCAGAAGGTGTGGATTTCCACTGCTCAGGTGGCAGACAATATTCTGCTTCTGGCGCGCACAATGCCGCTGGAAGAAGTGAAGTCCCCGACGCACGGTCTGTCGCTCTTTTACACGCCCTTTGACCGCGAACGTATCAAGGTCAGCGAAATTGAGAAAATGGGCCGCAAGGCGGTAGATTCCAACGAGCTGTTCTTTGAGGATTTCGAGATCCCCGAAAGCGACCGGATTGGTGAGGAAGGGCGCGGATTTGAATATATCCTGCACGGCCTGAACCCCGAACGGATCCTGATCGCGGCTGAAGCGGTCGGGTTGGGCTTCGTCGCGCTGGAACGCGCCACAAACTACGCAAAGGAACGTGAGGTTTTCAACCGGCCTATCGGTAAAAACCAATCGATCCAGCATCCGCTGGCTATCGCCTATGCCGAACTGGAAGCAGCCTGGTTGATGATCATGAAGGCGGCTTGGGAATACGACAACGGCATGCCCTGTGGCGTTTCGGCCAATACGGCAAAATATCTTGCCGGTGAGGCTGGTTTCAACGCGTGCCAGACGGCGGTGATGACCCATGGCGGCTTTGGCTATGCCAAGGAATATCACGTCGAGCGCTACCTCCGCGAAAGCCTGATCCCGCGCATCGCCCCGGTCTCACCTCAGCTTGCCCTGTGCTTCATCGCCGAAAAGGCACTGGGCCTTCCGAAATCCTACTGAAAGGAGCGACCATGCCCGGACTTTACTTTGAGGATTTCGAGGTGGATCGCCAGTTTTGCCACGAGCTGTCTCGCACCGTCAACGAGGCTGACAACACGATGTTCAGCCTGATGTCGATGAATCCGCAGCCTCTGCACATTGACGCTGCGTTTTCCGAAGGCACCGAATGGGGGCAAAGGTTGTTCAACTCGATGTTCACGCTGGCGATCCTGATTGGCCTGTCGGTACAGGACACAACGCTGGGCACGACGATCGGCAATCTTGGTATGTCAGATGTCCGGTTCCCCGCTCCGGTCTTTCATGGGGATACGTTGCGCGCAGAAACGCTGGTGGTTTCCAAACGCGAAAGCAAGTCACGGGCCGATGCCGGGCTAGTGGAGTTCGAGCACTCTTGCTTTAATCAAAACGGCGTTCTCGTGGCAAAATGCACACGCATAGCCTTGATGCGCAAGCACCCCGTTGAGGGGCAGGCCTGATGCACAGTTTTCTATTTGTTCCCGGCGACAGCACCCGGAAATTCGCCAAGGCCAGAGGCGGCGACGCCGATGCACTGATCCTCGATCTGGAGGATTCTGTCGCGGCCTCGGCCAAGGCGGAGGCCCGCGATTGCGTGGCGGACATGCTCCGTGAGGAAAGCTGCGGCAAGGCGATCTTCGTGCGCGTCAATGCGCTGGATACCGATTTGACGCTCGCTGATCTTGCAGCGGTCATGCCTCTTGCGCCGGACGGGATTGTCTTGCCCAAATGCGAGGGACCCGACGATCTGCGCCAGCTGGCGCATTATATGGCCGCCTTCGAGGCATCGCATGCACTGCCGCAAACCCGGATACTGGCGATCGTGACCGAAACTGCCGCATCGCTGTTTACTCTTGGGCAATATCGCAATGTTGACCCCCGCCTTTGGGGAATGATGTGGGGTGCCGAAGACTTGGCCGCTTCGCTCGGCGCGCGGGAGAATGCGGAGAGCAATGTTTATTACGAACCCTTCCGGCTGGCGCGCAACCTGTGTCTTGCAGGTGCGGCGGCGGCGGGTGTTGTTGCCGTCGATACAATCTGTGCCGCGTTGAATGATCTTGAGGCTCTGGAGGCGGAGGCCAGGATCGCAAGGCGTGACGGATTTGGGGCCAAGGCCGTGATCCACCCCAACCACATCGCCCCGGTGAACCGCGCGTTTCAACCCACCGAAGAGGAACTGATCTGGGCGCAAAAGGTTCTCGACGGTTTTGAGGCGAACCCGAATGCTGGGGTCATCAACATCGATGGACAGATGATCGACAAACCACACGAACGCGCCGCGCGGAGAATAATGGCCGCACGCGGACCAACTCAAACGTAGAAATGGAGGAAACTATGGGAGGAGTGATCGAGGAGAACCGACCGGCCAATGCGCTATCAGCGCTTTTGGCACGGGTGGAAACCGTGATGATCAGCATTTCGGCAGCGGCAATGGCTGCGATCATGCTGATTGTCGTGCTCGACGTAGCCATGCGCTACATGTTCGCAGCCCCTCTGGCTTGGTCCTACAGCCTGATCGGTCTGTACCTCGTGGGTGCCGTGTTCTTTCTGGCTCTGTCGGACACGATGCACCATCACGGCCATATCGCGCTGGATGTGTTCGTGCCGTTTATGCCTCGCCCGATACGGCATCTTTCACAGGCGGCGGGCTACGGCGCGGCCACGTTCTTTGTCGTCGTGATAGCCTGGCTCGGCTTTGTTCAGGCGCAAGACGCACTGGTCTCCGACCATCGGGCGGCGGAAATCGTACCCTGGCCCACATGGGTCGCCCATGCTTTCCTGACGTTGGGAATGGCTACATTGGCCCTGCGCTGCGGCTATCGGGCGATTTTCCATCTGCTCTCGGTCTTCTCCTCATCCGATCTGGTTGAACTTCCTCCACCACCGAACACCGACATAAAGTCGGGGGAGCATGGCGAATGAGCGTGGCAATTGTACTTCTCCTGCTGGCGTTGATGCTGGTGATCGGGATGCCCGTCGCGCTGGCGATGGGGGTGTCGGGGGCCGTGGGTCTCTATATGTTCGGCGGTTGGCCGATCCTCGCAGGGATCCTGAAGACAACACCGCTTTCCACCGCGAACGACTACGAGATCATCACGATCCCGATGTTTATCCTGATGGCGGAATTCGTCATCATCTCGCGTGTCGCCGATGACCTGTTCCGCGCGGCAACCGTCTGGGTCGGCCGCCTTCGGGGCGGGGTTGCCATGGCCACCGCTCTCGCGGGTGCAGGCTTTGGCGCCATTTCTGGGTCGTCTACGGCGGCAGCGGCAACATTGGCCTCAACCTCGATCCCCGCAATGTTGAAAGAGGGCTATGATCCCAAGCTGGCGGGCGGCGTGGTCGCCATTTCTGGCACGCTGTCGATGCTGATCCCACCGTCCATCGCGCTGATCCTCTACGGGATCATTGCCGATATTCCGGTGTCCAAGCTGCTGATCGGGGGCGTGATCCCCGGCATACTGGTTACGGCAACGATCATGCTGACCATTGCCTATCTGGTTTGGCGTGATCCCGAGGCGGCACCCTTCGGCAAGGCTTATAGCTTTGCAGACAAGTTTCGTTCTCTCAAACGGGTCGGCCCGGTTCTGATTTTGTTCTTTGCCGTGACGGGAACGATATATTCCGGCATCGCCACCCCCACCGAGGCTGCCGGAATCGGTGCATTTTTCGCCATGCTGATTGCTGCTTGGGAACGCAAGCTGTCGATTGTGAATGCCTGGATGGCGCTGCGTTCAGCTGCACAAACCACTTGCATGATCCTTTTCATCATTCTGGGGGCGCATGTGTTCGGCTATTTCTTCACGCTGACACGGGTGACGAACGATCTGGCAAGCTGGGTCGGCGCGTTGGAGACCTCGCGCTGGGTGATCCTGGCCGTGATCTTGTTCGGCTATCTGATCCTGGGTTTCTTCATGGACCAGATCGCCATCCTGATCCTGACTGTGCCAGTGGTCCTGCCATTGGTCTATCAGCTTGGGTTCGATCCGGTTTGGTTCGGCGTGCTGATCGTTGTCACCGCAGAGGTTGGCATGGTTACCCCGCCGATGGGCATGAACGTCTTCGTCGTTGCGCGGTACACGCGTCGGCCACTGGAAGAGATATTCCGGGGCGTCATGCCCCATGTCTGGGCTCATCTGCTGATCATCGCGCTGCTTGCCGCTTTCCCCGGAATAATCCTGTGGCTGCCAGCCACAATGCAATGAAAACACAACCAAGGAGGAGAAGACTAAAATGAAACAGAGAGTTTGCGGATATCTGGCCGGAATGGCGCTTGGTATGAGCGCCGGCGCGGTAACGGCTCAGGACATCACCCTACGCGTGGCGGACAGCCTGCCGGTGGATCATTACATCGCCGAAAGCCTGCTCAAGCCTTTTCTGGCGGAGGTCGAAGAGAAATCCGGCGGAACGGTTGGCTTTGACTATTTCCCCGCGCAACAGCTGGGCAAGGCCAAGGATATGCTGTCGCTGACCCAGACTGGTGTTGCCGATATCGGGTATATCGGTGCCTCCTATTTGGCCGACAAGCTTCCACTCAGCGCGGTCGCACAGCTTCCGGGTGCTTTCGACTCGTCCTGCGAAGGTACGATGGCCTATTGGGAGCTCGCCAAACCGGGCGGCGTGCTCGACAAGACGGAATATGCGCCCGAGGGCATGCGTGCGCTGATGGTTCTCGCATTGGCACCCTATCAGCTGTTCTCGACCAAGGAGATCAGCGACCTCGCCAGTTTCCAGGGACAGAAGATGCGGACAAGCGGAGGCACCCAGGCGCTTGCCATGACTAAGCTTGGTGGCGTGCCGGTACAAATGTCCGCTCCTGAAACACGCGAGGCTCTGTCACGCGGCACACTGGACGCTGTCGTCTTTCCGCACAGCTCGATACCCCCCTACGATCTGACGCCGCATCTGAAATCCGCGACCGAGGGGTTGAACCTAGGGTCTTTTGTGCTTGGTTACATGATCAGCCAAGAGAAGTTCGACAGTCTGCCCGCCGAACTTCAGACCACTCTGACCAAAGCTGGTGAAAATGCGACCCGTCAGGCCTGCGCGCGTGTAGACGAGCTTGATGGCATCGACAAGAAAGCCATAGCGGAAGGTGGGGTCCAGTTCGTGACGATGTCCGAAGCTGACGTCCTTGAAATCAGGAAAGTTCTCGATGGCGTCGGTAAGGAATGGGCGGCAGAGCTTGATGCCCGTGGCAAACCCGGCTCCGAAGTGCTTTCTGCGTTCACAGAAGCTCTGAACTAAGCTCTAAATTGGGCGTTGCGTCGGCGAAGTTGGGTGGATCGCCTATGCTTCATAGCCAGACGCAGCGTCCGAAAAACCATCTTGAGAGATCATATGGCGGGAAAATAAGTCTTTGTCAGGTTGTTATATCGCAACGCAACGAAGATTCGCGTCCCGATCAGGCATCCCGGGCTTCATCTGCCGATACTGGGCGTTTTCCGTGTGCTGCGATGTTTCCCAGTTTCCGGATTGTGTGGAGCAGCCCGAGAACCCGCCTGTCCAGCTTCGATGCGTTCCGACATCTCAGTCGCCGCATCCTTGGCGAAGGCGAGAAGCCGGAGTTCGTGCGGCTTCCGTATTTCGGCTTTCACAAGGTATGCGGCTTTCGCGGTGATGACCGAAGTCTTACCTGATCCCGCGCCAGCAAGAACCAGCGTCGCGTCTTCATCGACGGCGACCGACAACCTCTGTTCTGGCGTCAGAGGCATGGACTCAACGGTGTCGAAAAAAGGTTTCCATGTTCATTTTCGCGTCGGATTGACCCAATGGGTCAATCCGACACGCAAATCAACAGGCTGGGCTTTGTTTACTGGCCTGAACGGGAGTAAAGACGCGCAGCCGTTTCTCGCCGCGCTGAGCATCTTTGTTCTGTGTTTCATCGGAATTGGGATCAGTTTTTGCCCAAACATCATCCCACCAACACTGTCCATTGCCTCCTCAGCTTCGGTGAGAACGGTTGAACGCGGCTTCTTTGGCCCGGTCTTCAAGTCTTCGACAGTCGCGCGCTTTCGCCACTTCGCAACGGTCTTGGGGTTGATGCCCAGCTCCTTACTTAACTGCGCGAGCGAAGCTTGCGATCGCTGTATTGCAGCTCTGACGGCGTGCGTTGTCGTGGCGCTCCCGTGACGAACTTGTCCCATAATGCTTCCTTCCAAGCCAGAGAAAGGCTCGCACCATCAAACACCTAGTCCACGGCAGGCTTGATGCTGTCGCCAAGCCGAAGTGGTTCTGTGCAGACGCAGCACACTTCTGCGTCTTGATCCCCGGCACTGACGTATGCGTGGCCCATTGTACTGTCGAGATAGATGCTCTCGCCGCGGCGTAGGATGACTGGCGCATAAAACTCGGTATGAACTTCGACGACGCCGTCCAGCACGATCAGGAACTCTTCGCCTCCATGTCGTTCCAGCGGTCCGAACTCCTGCAAGCCGGACGCCTTGATGCGGGCATGGATCGGTATCATCTGCTTGTTTGTAAGCTCGGCGCAGAGATACCTGTACTCGTAGTTTTGTGTATCAATCACAATGCCTTCGCCTTCGCGAGCTGGCAGAAATCGACTGTTCGGCGGACGTTTGTCGCCTTCGATTTGCTCTTCGCCAATCAGTTGGCCGATGGACAATTCCAACCCATTTGCAAGCCGCAATACTTTGTCCAAGGTGGGGGACAGTGCCCCATTTTCGATCTTGGAAATTGTGGAAACTGCGACGCCTGACAGTTTGGCGAGGGCGTTGAGTGTGAGCTGTCGAGACTTGCGCAGATGCCTAAGCCGCGCGCCCAATTCGTGTGCCGCTGTCATTGGCCAAGTGCCTCCAGTTGTTGTTGGATCAATTTATGCACATTCGTCAGAAAAGGGAATAATTTTCGTAAAGGAAAATTTCTAGTTGTGATTCGAAAATTTTTGGTTAGCGTTTCGGATGTGGAAGCAACTCCATCGGAGGAACGCGTTGCAGGAATTGGATGATATGGCCGACGCTGTCGTGATTGGTGCAGGGATTGCCGGTGCCTCTCTGGCGGCTGAACTTGCCGGCAAGATGCGCGTCATCATGTTGGAGATGGAACGCCATCCCGGCTATCACACAACCGGGCGGTCAGCCGCTGTTTTTGCGCCGAACTACGGTCCTGCGGGTGTGCGTTCCCTGACGCGGGCATCGCGGGCGTTCTTTGATGCCCCACCTGCAAATTTCGCTCGGGCACCGTTGCTAACGCGGCGGGATATCCTGATGATTGCGCGCGAAGATCAGACCGATCCACTGGCGGAGTTGTTCAAGGAAGCCTCTGTTGTGACATCGGTCCAAATGCTGGACGCCGAGGCGCTGCGCGAGCACCAGCCCTTGCTGCGAGAGGGCTATGCTGCGGCGGGTATGCTGGATGTCGGCGGCCAAGACATTGATGTCGCAGCCTTGCACCAGGGCTACCTGCGTCAGTTCAAGGCGCGCGGTGGCACGTTGATCACGGACGCAGAAGTCCGCGCGCTGTCGCATGAGGGCGAAGGCTGGGTCGTCGAGGCGAAGCAGGGCAGGTTCACAGTGCCGGTCGTGGTGAATGCTGCCGGAGCCTGGGCAGACCAGATCGCGCGGCTGGCGCAGGTTGAGGCGATCAATCTTGTGCCAAAACGGCGCACGGCGATGGTAGTGGCAGAGCCTGACTGTTTCACTGGTCGTGATGGACCTATCACCATCGACATAGAAGAGAATTTTTATCTCAAGCCGGATGCGGGGCATCTTTTGATTTCGCCTGCAGATGAGACACCTGTCGATCCTTGTGACGTGCAGCCGGACGAGCTGGATATCGCGATCTGCGCGGATCGTATCATGACGGCATTCTCGCTGGATATCAGGCGCATTGAGAATAAATGGGCCGGCTTGCGCAGCTTTGTCGCCGACAAAGAACCTGTCATTGGCTTCTCCAAGGATGCCCCCGGGTTTTTCTGGATGGCCGGACAGGGGGGCTATGGCATCCAGTCCGCTCCGGCGGCGGCGGAAATGGCTGCAGCCCTTGTTCAGGGCCTGCCTGTTCCCGATCACATAGTTGACCATGGTTTTGATGTGGCACGCGTTGCCCCCGACAGAGAGGCGCTTGCCGGATGATCTGGATCGTTCCCATAGTAGCAGGGGTCTTGCTGGCCTCGGGGCTGGCGCTGGCCTATGTCATTGGCGGCGCGGCTGTGCTGACCTTCGTGCTTTCGGACAACACGCGATACCTTGCCGTGCTGCCGCAAAAGGTTTTCTCGCAGATTTCCGTTTTCTCGCTGTTGGCGATGCCGCTGTTCATTCTCGCTGGTGAACTGATGAACCGCGGTGGCGTCACCAAATCCCTGATTGATCTGTCGATGGCCCTGATCGGGCGGCTGCGCGGTGGTCTGGGCCATGTGAACATTATGACCTCGGTGTTCTTCGCGGGCATTTCGGGGTCTGCCGTTGCGGATGCGGCGGCCTTGTCAAATACCTTGGTGCCCGCGATGCGCGAACGAGGCTACACTGCTGAATATGCAGGGGCCATCACCGCTGCCTCGTCGATCATCGGGCCGATTGTCCCGCCTTCGATCATACTGATTTTCTATGGTGCGCTCATGCAGACATCGGTTGCGGCGTTGTTCGTGGCCGGGATCATGCCGGGTCTTTTGCTGGCAACTGCCTTGTTTATGGTTAATGGGTTTTTCGCTTGGCGTGACGACCACCCCCGCGTGGAGAAAGGCGATGCGCCCAACCTCTTCGTTGCCATCTTTGCGGCGCTGCCCGCACTTTGCCTGCCGATCATCATTGTGGGCGGGATCATTCTGGGCTGGATGACCCCGACAGAAGCCGCGGCTGTTGCGGTGCTGGCGGCTGTGATTGCCGCGTTCTTCTATTCGCCGCTGACGCTTTCGGATATCTGGGAGAGCTTTTCACGCACAGCAATTCTGACCGGATCAATCTTCATGATCCTGTGCGCGGTTGCCGCTTTTGGCCATCTGGCAGCACTTGAACGTATTCCGCAGGCGATCGCTGGACTAGTCGAGCAGATGGGCCTTGGGCCGGTTGGTTTCCTTCTGCTGATGAACCTGATCTTTATCCTTGCGGGGATGGTGATGGACGTGCCGGTGGCGTTGGCTTTGCTGGTGCCGTTGCTCGCCCCCGTGGCGCTAGCGAACGGGGCCGACCCTGTGCATCTTGGCATCGTTATTTGCTTTAACCTGTGCATCGGTCTGGTTTCCCCGCCACTTGGCGGGTGCCTGCTGATCGTGTCGACTGTGACCGGCGTTAATTACTGGAAGCTGGCGCGTGCTGTTATGCCGTTCGTTTTTGCAGAACTCGTCGTCTTGGGCATCCTCGTGTTCACGCCTGAAATCAGCCTGTGGCTGCCACGTACGCTGGGGCTGTGGAAGTAAACTAAAAAAACTGAACAATCAGGGAAGGAAAGAAAATGAAAATCACATCTACACTCGCAGTCTCTGCGATCATTGCGGCCTTGGCGATCCCCTCCGCGGCCCAGGTCAAGATCGCGCTGGACAGCCCGCCGGATCTTGAAAAATCCGGCACATATGTGTGGGCCAATACTTTCGGCAACTACCTGAATGAAAACGGGATGGAAGCCGAAGAATACGAGCGCAACTCGTTGGGCGAAGAAGCCGAACGGCTTGATCAGGTCAGCCAAGGGCTTCTGGAGGTTTCGATGTCCGATGCCAAATCCGCAGGCACCTTGGACGGGACGATCTCGGGCGCGTCGATGCCTTATTTCTTCGACGATCTCGAACAGCTTGATATGGCGCTGGAACAGGGTGGTATGCTTGAGCGCATCAACGCGGGCACCACGCCCAAGGGTGTGCGTGTTCTCGATCTGGTTATGACCGGGACCGCGACAGGAATTTTCACAACCGAAGTGCCGATCCGCAAATTTGAAGACATGCAGAACGTGCGGATGCGCGCATTGGACGAAGTGCAAATCAACACATTTGAACAGTGGGGTTCGAAGGGCACAATCGTGTCATGGTCCGAAGTGCCCAATGCCCTGCAAACCGGTGTTGCAGGCGGCTACATCAACCCTGCTTTCGTGCCGCTGACATACGGTCACACTGCGTTCATCAGCTATTTCACCAACGCCGAAATGAGCCCGTCAGTGCGCGTCGCGATTGCGTCAGAGGACTGGTATCAAAGCCTGTCCGACGACGAACGCGAAGTTGTCACAGAAGCGGTTCAAGCAGCCCATGATGCAAACCGCAAGCTGGTTTCGGATGATGCTGCCGTGCTGAAACAACTGGAAGAAGCAGGTATCGAGGTGATCGAACTGTCGCCGGAGGAACGGGAGAAATTCCGGGCAGCCAGCCAGCCTATCTACGAAGCGACAGATATGCCCGAAGGGGCGCTTGACGCTTGGAACGCAGCGGTAGGACGCTGAGCGATGCGGGCGGTTTCCGATTTGCTGAACAAGCTTTCTGACGGCCTGAACCGTGCAGCACTGGTGGGGGCGACCTTGGCCGTCGCCATCATGCTGGCGGCGGCCGGTTGGCAGGTCATCGCCCGCTATCTTCTGAACCAACCGCCGATCTGGACAGAGGAACTGGCACGGTTCTCAATGGTCTGGGGGGGGTTGCTAGGCGCATCCTGTGCCTTTCGCCGTCGGCTTGATCCCACACTGTTTCCCGAAGCACTTTCGGCTGCGGGGGGCAAAGGTCTGGTGTTTACGCTTTTCCGGGCGTTCGGGGTGTGTTGCTTTGCCTTGCCGATCCTATGGTTCAGCTTTTTCGGGCCAGGTGCAAACCCGGCGCGCGGCTACCTTGCCCGCCTTGCGGGGCGGCAGACCGAAACGATGGACCTGCCGATGGTGGTTTTCGGCATCGCCATCCCGCTCGCCTTTACACTTATTCTCCTGCACATCGTTGCAGATGTGGCCAGAGCGTTAACTGAATCCAAGGAACTGAAATGAAACTGTTCATGGCGTCGCTTGCGACCGAAACCAATTCATTCTCGCCCATTCCAACCGGGTGGAGCGGATTCAAGGAACACCTGCACACGAAAACAGCATCGCGTGGAGAGGCGGGGTTGTATGCGGCGGCCGTCACTGTCTGGCGGCAGTGGGCCGAGGCACTGGGGTGGGACGTTGACGAAGGTTTGGCGACCTACGCCCAACCGGCCGGTCCCACGGTGCGCGAGGTCTATGAGACCATGCGTGATGACATTCTGGATGACCTGCGCGCGGCAATGCCCGTCGATGTGGTTTTGATGTCGATGCATGGTGCCATGATTGCCCAGGGATATGACGACTGTGAGGGTGATATGATGGCCCGCATGCGTGAGATCGTCGGGCCGGATACCACAATCGGACTGGAACTGGACCCGCATTGTCACCTGACAGACCAGATGCTGGACAACGCGACCGCGATCATCTGCTACAAGGAATACCCCCACGTGGACGTGGTGGAACGCGCCCAGGAGTTGTTTACGATCTGTGCCGATGCGGCCGCAGGCAAAACCCGGCCTGTCATGCGGGATTATGATTGTCGCATGATGGCCATGTATCACACGCCGTTCGAGCCGGTGCGCAGCTATGTTGACCGCATGTCGGCGATGGAGGGCAAGAACGGGATCCTGTCGGTCTCGTTGGTGCATGGATTCCCGTGGGGGGACAATCCCCGCTGCGGTGCGCGCACTTTGGTTGTCACGGATGGTGACCCGGATTTGGCACAACGACAGGCTCAGGACCTTGGTGCCGAGCTTTGGCAGATGCGCGGCCAATTGCGGACATTCCCCAGCATGGATGAGGGGCTGGACCGCGCTGTGGCCTTGACGCAAGGGCCGGTTGTGCTGGCCGATTTTGCGGATAACGCGGGCGGGGGCGCGCCGTCGGATTCAACATTCGTGCTCAGGGCAGCCTTGGACAGGGGGCTGACTGATATCGCGCTTGGCACGTTTTGGGACCCTGTCCTTGTCGGCATGTGTATGGACGCAGGCGTGGGCGCCGAAATGCAGGTGCGCGTTGGCGGTAAGATCGGGCCGATGTCGGGCGATCCTGTGGATCTGCACGTAACGGTGCGCGGTATCGCCCTTGACGCGGTGCAGCATCTGGGAACGGCAGCAATGAACATGGGCGACTGTGTCTGGCTGGAAAGCGATGGCTTGCACATCATCATAAACACAAAGCGCACCCAGACATTCCACCCAGAAGCCTTTGAAAACACCGGTATGGATCTGGCACGGATGAAATACATCGTGGTGAAGTCGTCTCAGCACTTCTACGATGGTTTCGCGCCGATTGCGGCTGAGGTCATCCATCTGGGCACACCGGGGGCGATCACACCTGATTTTACAATCGTGCCCTATACAAAGCGGGACGGAAATTACTGGCCCAAGATCGAAAATCCCTTTGCATGAGAAGGAGCCTGTGATGGCCGACGCATTCGATATCATCATTCGCGGGGGCCGCGTGATGGACCCGGAAACGGGGTTTGACCAGACCTGTGACGTTGCCATCAAGGATGGGACGATCGCCAAGATTGGCACGATTGACGGAAACTCCTCCCACGAGATCGACGCAACCGGTCTGATAGTGGCGCCCGGTTTCCTAGACATTCACGCACATGGCCAGTCGGTGGCGGCCGACAGGATGCAGGCCTTTGACGGTGTCACCACCTCGCTCGAGCTTGAAGTGGGCGCATTGCCGGTTGCGGGTTGGTACGACCGGCAAGCTGAAATCCCGCGCGCGTTGAATTACGGAACCGCTGCGGCATGGATATTCGGGCGCAAGGCGGTCTTGGGGGCTATCGAACTGGATGCGTCCATACATCCCATCGACCAGATGGGCGCAGGGGCAGATGACATGCGTTGGTCAACCGAGACAGCAGACCCTCAGCAGACCAAGGCGATCGTGGACCATGTGCGCCAGGGGTTAAACGAAGGGGCTATCGGCATCGGCCTCCCTAACGGTTACGCTCCGGGGGCAGGCGTGAAAGAGATGAGTGAGATTTGCGACCTGGCTTTTGAATACGGCACACCGACCTTCACCCACATCGCCTATCTCAGCAATATTGATCCGCAAAGTTCGGTAGACAGCTATGTGCGATTGATCGGACTGGCGGGTGCCACAGGCGCGCATATGCATATTTGCCACCTGAACTCCACGTCGCTGATGGATATCGAACGGGTCACCGAACTGGTTGCAAAGGCACAGGAACAGGGTCTGCCCGTCACGACCGAGGCCTACCCATATGGCACTGGCGCCACGGTGGTCAGCGCAGGATTCTTTGTCGATCCCGATTTCACCAAACGGACAGGTAGCGAATATTCGAATGTCGAGTTGGTCCATAACCACCACCGTTTTACCGGCCGCGAAGATATCGAACGCGCTAGGGAAGCATCCCCGACCGATCTGGTGATGTGGCACTATCTGGATGTGGAAGTGAACGAAGAGCACCGCCAGCTGTTGGATATGTCGGTGACCTTTCCCGCGGGTTCGATCGCGTCGGATGCCATGCCTTGGGTCAACGCGGACGGCAGTATCTATGAAGGACTGGACTGGCCCTTGCCCGACGGTCTTTCTGCGCATCCCAGATCATCCGGCACGTTTACGCGGTTCTTGCGGGAATATGTGCGCGAACGGGGCGTTATGACCTTGATGGAGGGGTTGAAGAAATGCACGATCTTGCCCGCGCGGGTGATCGAAGGCTGCGCGCCGCAGATCGCCCAGAAGGTACGCGTTCAGGAAGGGTGCGATGCCGATCTGGTTATCTTTGACATGGACACGCTGACAGATCGCGCCGACTTTGTTGAAATGAACCGCCCGTCCGAGGGTGTCCGGTATCTACTCGTAAACGGAGTGGCCGTCATCGCGGACGGGCAGCTTGAGACCTCGGCCGCGCCGGGCCGACCGATCCGCCGCAGCGCCGCATGAGCGTTCCGGTTCTTCTTGTTACTGGGTTTCTGGGGGCCGGAAAGACAACCTTTATCAACCAGCTTTTACAAGCTGAACACGGATTGCGTATCGCCGCAATCGTGAACGATTTCGGTTCGATCAATATCGACGCGGCTTTGCTGGACGCGGCGGCCGACGGCGTCATTGGTCTCAAGAACGGATGCATATGCTGTTCGCTTCAGGGTGATCTATTGCGTACGTTAAAGATCGTGCTTGGTCAAAGCCCGCAGCCGGAACTGATCGTGATCGAAGCCAGTGGAGTTGGCGATCCTGCTGGTATCATTCAATCGCTGATTGATCCGGTTCTGTGGAATCAGGCACGGCTGGAAACGGTTGTCTGCGTGATTGATGCGCCAGATGTACCCAACAGGTCGGACGATCCTTTGTGGCGGGCACAAGTCCGCGGGTCGGATTTTCTCTGTCTCGCCAAGACTGAAGGATTATCCGCTGATGCCCTTGCCTCGGTTCACTCAGCATTTGCAGTCCAGAGAAAATTTCATGTTTTTGACCTAGCGCAGCCTGTGCCGATTTCTGCGTTTATCGGAGGCGACGCGCCAGTAGCGAGGGACAGCAGCCGTCCGCCATTGCAAGATGACAGGTTTACCTATTTGGAATGGCGTCATGACGGCGCAATAGAACTTCAAAAGTTTCAGGCAGTGATGTCGCAATTGGCACCGAGCCTGTTGCGGGCCAAAGGTTTTATGACCTTCGAGAAGCAGCAAGGCCGGATGCTATTCCAACTTACCGGAACCCGCGCAACCCTGTCTCGTGCGCCCAAATCGGACGAAGACGGTTGCCAGCTTGTCTTGATCGGCGACCGCACAGTCTTTGACGCCGCCCACGCGGCGGGAGCGCTCGACGAGTTGACGCCTCGCTGAGCGGTCAAGTTAGTCCACAGTGAACATCCTCAGGTCCTCCCAAAACTGAAAGAGAAAAAGTGGCAGACCTTTAGGCGAAATGCGCTGTTGGCATTGAGGCTGTTGATTGTCACTGAGAACTGACCCGGTATTTTCACCGAGATTTGACCCACCCTCAGTTATGCGTCGTGGTCTATGATGCGGTCAATGTTTTGGCCTCCTTTGCAGTTTTCTTTGCTGCCTCAGAACTGACCTTGAAGCGGTAGCTGTCGTTTCCGGTTTCGAGGATGTGGCAGCGGTGGGTAAGCCGATCCAAGAGAGCGGTGGTCATCTTTGCATCCCCGAAGACCTGCGCCCATTCTGAGAAGCTAAGGTTGGTGGTGATGATCACACTGGTGCGCTCA
>NZ_LWER01000134.1:0-204 GCF_001634775.1 Sulfitobacter sp. HI0027 | reverse complement strand
GTCGGCGGCTGGACGTGATTTCCGATGGCACGGTTTCGGTTCTCTGGCGTCCGGTCAGCGCAGCCCTTGGCACCGCAAAGGCAGCAATGTGGGAATGGTCCGTCACGCAGGGTGTTAAGGGAACCGACCTCACACGGCGCGGCGGCGATGATCGCAATCTTGCTTTGTACTTCATATTCGTCGATCCGCAGACCGCAAGCACGC